>JAYVIY010000334.1:0-8144 GCA_043769795.1 Pseudobdellovibrio sp.
AAAGAAACAAAAACCTTTAATGAGTGGAAAGAAAATCTTTCTAAAAACACCAAAGAAGGTTACTACGCAGAAGTGATCAAAAAGTGCGGATTCGAAATCAAAACTGAGCTGGACGAAAAAATCGTTACACCATTTATGGCTGAAAACACGAGCGGCTGGTCTTTCTGCGACGCTCCCCTTTCAACAATTTCAGGAATGTGCGATGATGCAACTTCTAAAGCAATGATAAAAAAGAATATCAACAAACTGGTTTGCAAATTAGGTAAAAAAGAAGAAGCATCGTTTAAAATGGCTGGCGGCACACTGACCTTCACGTTTGGTCTCGGCGCAAGCAACTTAAACGAAAAAACCAAAGAATTCCTCGAAAATAATTTAAAGTAATCCATGAGAAATATTAATACAAAAATTGTATTTTTGCTATTGGCAGTGTCTTGCACTGCCAATGCTTATAAGGTCGTTCACAATGAAGTTATTTTGGGTGAACTTAAGGATTATGAAAAATGCCAGGCCGACAGTTACTCGGGCCGTCCTTGCCAGGATGCTTTAGAGAGATGGGTTAAAGACCACCCGGACGATGTTTTTAAAGCCGGAAAACTCACAAGATTAAAAATGAATGCGGCCGTAGCGGTACCATTCTTCGCCCAAGCCTTTGATAAAAAAAAGGGTGACTGCAAAGACCAGGATGTTCAGTTGGCAGTGGTTGCAGGACTTAATTTACCGGAAACCGATAAAGAAGTCGTCGCACAGTCTAAAAAAATTGCGTTTGAACTCTGCTATAACGAAATGAAAGAAGCGATTTTAAAAGAGACACAGGTCGGAAGCTACTTGTTTAAGAATGCTTGTAAAGAACTTATCCAGAAGAAAGCCTTAAACGGCTTGAAAGAAGCTAAATGCAAAGAATTAAAATGATTTTGAGAAATTTAAACAAAGTGGTTCTTTTTTTCGCTATGAGCTTCATCACCATTGGGGTACAGGCACAAGTCAGTGTTTTTACCGGTGACAGCGGTGAAAAACTGGTAATTCAGGCAACGCCGGAACTCGGTAAAGACACCGCGCTTATAAAATTTGAAGGAACCCCACAGTCACCTTGGCAAAATAAAATTATTAAAGTGAATAAAACCAATCATTCTTCCGGAGACCGTTACAATTTTGAATACACGCTGGTTCTAAGTGATGGTAATCATAAAAAAGAATGGGGAATTTTAGTCGAATCCGGTACTAAATTAATTAAGGGCACCCAGGCGAGAAGAATGGAACTTTACCTTCAAGGTAGCCAAAAACCGGTCCAGTTATTTCACGATGTGGGTCTGACAAAAAGCTCACAGAAAATCGATATGAAAGCCGACTATAAGAAAAAGCCTTATATTCCGGTGGTGGATTAATCGCAAATTTAGGATTTACAAATTGACGCGACTTTAGCCAAGAATTATCAGGGCAGTTGAAAAAATAAAACATTCACGCCAGAGCATGGCTCCAGGTTCTTGATCGCGAACGAAACGCCGGAACCCAAATACAAGCTCAGCGGATGAAAATGATGACTATTTCTTTTCAGTATTAAATGACGCCGAAAAAAACGTCTTATGAAAACACTGATCAAATTGGCAGTGTCACATAAACTCAACGCCAACCCTGTTGAATAAAAAGGAGAAATAGAATGAGTCAAATAACCGAAAAGTTAGTTGAAGCCCAAAAGTATGCCATGTCGATTCGCCCGAAAGTTGGCGGGTTTCCTGTTTTGGCCGAAGTTCTTCGCCAAGCTGGAGTTCAAATGAATCGCTGGTCTCTACCTTCTTGCCAGTCTGTCTATCTGATGAACGAGGGCGCAGTTGTTCAACAAGGAACACCGCTAGCGACGGGTCTTCATGAAATTGCTAAGTTCGATCGTGAAGCTCTGATTGCAGCTTTGAGAAATGACCAAAACGGTAAGAGCACTTTCCCGGAGTTTCTGCAAAGTGCGTGGAAAGCAGGAGTGGTTGGATACGATGTTGATTTTCTGGGACGAAAGGTGACTTACTACGGCCCTGACGGTGCAAGCTATTTAGAAGAATACCCAGCCGTCGAATTGAAAAGATAAAAGTAGGTATAGAAACTCAAATGGAGTTAGTTTTATTTAAGGAATTTGAGCATATATACATCACCCAAAATCCATTCAGTGCCATCTTTGCGCAAGTGTGTTTCTTGCGCGTTAACAATTTTCATTGAATTTTTTTCAGCCATTTCATTGATATATGAATACGAATGTGCAAATCGTCCTGTTGGTCTTAAAACGAAAGGAGCCTCGTTCGTCTTTTCGGTTGAAAAAACATAAGAGGCTCCTGACTTTGAACAATTTGCCATCGCATGAAAAACTGGCTCTAAATTGCCAAGATAGACAAAGGTATCAGCAGCAATAAATAAATCATATTTATTTTGTGATTGGTTAAGGTGCTCGACGAGGTCTCCCTGTGAAAGAAGATCATACAAATTCTTCAATTTTGCTTTTTCAATCATTTTAGAAGAGAGATCAACACCATGAAGTACGCCAGCGCAAGAGCGGAACATTTTTGCAACCATTCCTGTTCCGCAGCCCAGATCAATAACCTGTTCAAAATAGAGGGCGGGAGAGTAAGAATCAACAAGTATGCTTTTGAGCAACTCAGGAGTTTTATAACCTAGATCGTTAATCAGTGATTCCTCAAAAGTAGCTGCATATTGGTCAAAAAGTTTAATGATATAATCCCGGGGGGGCTCAACTGTTGCAACGCCAGTCATCGACGCCAACAGGTGATTTGCAGAGTGATGATCCGGATCCATTGCTATGACTTGTTTGAGATGAAATAGAGATTCATCTAGTTTACCTAATTGTTTATAAACATTCGCTAAATTAAAATGTGATTTTGTAGAATTGGGATCTAAACGCAGGGCTTCAGTAAAGGTCAAAGCAGCTTCTTGCAGAGAGCCATTCAAAGTTAGAACTGCGCCCAAATTATGATAGGTTGGCGCATGTTTAGGGGCGATGCTGATTGCAAGTCGTAAAATCCGGCAGGCCTCGGAAAACTCCTGCTTTTGGGCAAGATTTACACCTTTAATATTAAGCGAATGAATATCTTCAATTGAAACTTTTGACCGTAGCATATAAAAACTCTAATAGAATTCGAAGTTTAAAAAAAATCGATAATTTGATATTATTTGTTCGATTAAATTGATATAAGGTTTAAAGTTGTTAAATTTTTTTTACAACTTTCTGCCACCTCAATCCTATTTAGTTACTATAAAAACTTAAATCGTTTAAAGCTGTAATTTTCTTGCGAACCACAATTTTATCAATAGTATAGTCAAATTAGATCGATTATTTTTATGGACGAAAGCCTAGGAGTATATGCAAAATCTGAACTATCATCATTTGCTCTATTTTCGAGAAATTGCAATTACAGGCAGTATCTCCAAAGCAGCATTAAGGCTTAAGTTAGGCCAGCCTGCTATTAGTGCACAACTTAAAACATTAGAAGAATCAGTCGGTCAAAAATTATTTGAAAGAGTCAATCGTGGCTTAGTTCTTACCGAGGCGGGAAAATACGCACTACAGATCGCAAATGAAATACATCGCTCCGGAAGTAGTTTCCTAGAGGTTATGGAGAAAAAAACTCTTAATTCGCGTGTCCAACTTAATCTAGGAGTATTGGATAGCGTTCCAAAGCACTTAATACTGAAACTTATACGTGAAGCTCGAGGCATTAAAGAATGCCATGTTACAATCATCGAAGGGCGAACTAATGAACTTATAAAGGGGCTGAACTCACATGCCCTGGATATCCTTATTACCAATCATCGCGCTCCCTTCACGGGTCAAGGTGAGATTTCAAGTCGCCCACTCGGAAAAAGCAAAGTTGCTATTTTCGGAGCGCCAAAGCACAAAAATCTGCGAAAAAATTTTCCGAATTCGCTCCAAGGGCAACTCTTAGTAGTTCCGACTCTTGATAGTCAACTCAGGCATGATATTGATCAATATTTTCGGGACCACAACACTCAAGTTGGATTATTTGCCGAAACTCAAGATACCAGTGTTCAAAAGCTAATTGCTGCAGAAAGTTTTGCATTAGTTCCTTTGCCGGAATTTTCTGCACGCGAAATGATTCGAGAAAATAAACTTATAAAAATTGGAGTTCTAAATGACGTATGGGAAGAATATTGGCTCATCTCAATTAAACGCTTGATCGATAACCCAGTTGCATTAAAGCTCGTAAAAGATTTTCAGTTCTCTTTTTCTAACGTTTGATATCGCTAGGCCAGATATAAGAAAACAATATCTAATTTAAAATTTTCCGATATTATGGAAAATATGAAAAATAATTTATTAAAAATGGGCTTACTGTTCGGTGCTTTGGTAATCATGGTCATGCTCTTTCATAATTGTTCAGCAGCAGGTGGCGAGGCCCCAGGAGCTGTTGCCCCGGAGACTCCAAGTGCTGTGTCTGCAATTTCTGGCAATACACAAATCACACTTACTTGGCCCAGCGTCACAGGTGCTACCTCTTACAATGTTTATTGGTCGATCTCGACCGGCGTCACCAAATTGAACGGCACAAAAATTACCGGTGCCTCAAGCCCTTATGTGCATAATACACTATCGAATGGGACTGCTTACTATTATGTTGTTACCACAATAAACGCCAACGGCGAATCTGTAGATTCAGCACAAGTAAGTGTGACTCCTCAATTTCCTCCCGTTGCCCCGGTGGGATTAACCGGTGCAGCAGGAAATACGCAAGCCACCATTTCCTTAAGCTCGGTGTCGGGAGCGATTTCATACAATTTGTATTGGTCAACCACGACAGGAGTCAGCAAAGCCACCGGCACAAAAATTACAGGAGTTACAATTCCTTATGTGCAAACTGGTCTGACTAATGGGATCGCCTATTACTATGTTGCTACTGCTGAGAATAATTCAGGCGAGTCACCGGATTCTGTACAGGTAGGTTTGGTCCCAACGGCGAACCCGAATACATGGACTGCCAAAACATCCCTGCCGGCAATTCGTTATGCCAACAGCGTCGCGGGGATCGTTAATCTACTTTACGCTGTGGGTGGTACTAATTACGGTTGCGGTGCTTACGCAACACTTGAAGTCTACAACCAGGCTACAAATGCATGGACGGCAAAAGCCTCTATGCCAACGGCCAGATGGTCACTGAGTTCCGGTGTAGTAAATAATATCCTTTATGCTTTGGGTGGCACTAATGGTTGTTACACTCCATCTACCGGAATGACCACCAACGAGGCCTATGATCCAGCAAACAATACTTGGAGCACTAAGGCTTCCATGCCAATCGCACGTGCCGCACACGGAGTAGGAGTTGTAAATAATATTATTTATGCATTCGGTGGAATTACCAGCGCTACTCCAACAAATAGCGTCGATGCCTACAACACGCAAACCAATACTTGGGCCTCTGTGGCACCAATGACAGTTGCTAAAAACTCTCCCGGAGTAGGTGTAATAGACGGAATTATTTATGTTGTCGGTGGCAGCAACGGAACCGGTGTTCTCAATTTAGTCGAAGCTTATAATCCGGCAACCAATACGTGGACGACTAAAGCACCCTTACCCACGGCCCGAACTTCTGTCGCTGTCGGAGTAATAAATGGCATCCTTTACGCAGCAGGTGGACACAACGGAGTTTCAATTGTTAATTTAGTCGAAGCTTATAATCCGGCGACTAATACTTGGACCACCGTGGCTCCGATGCTCACTGCGCGGACTGAGGCAGCTGCCGGAGTGGTTAATAATATTCTCTACGCCATCGGTGGCAACACAAGTGGCGGCCCGGTTTCTACTATGGAGGCTTACGCACCTTAGTTTTCCGAATCTGGGTCACACAGCGTTTAAATATATTCTGTTAAGGAACAGTGTGTGTCTATTGAAAATTCTGAAGAGAAAATTTCTCAAAAAAAATCCTGGTGGTGGAAGAAGTATGCGAAGTTTTCACTACCCCATCCAATTTTTCTAATTTAGATAGGCTCTTCATTTTTAATCGTTGGTAAATCAAAAAAATTATTCAAGAATAAGCGTTTAGCGTTTATAATCTGTAATTTTTAAAGCTCTTAAACCCGCAAGCCCTTCTCTGGACTAGTTTACCCAGCTTCTTCCAGGCGTACTTGATATTCGAATCCTTCTTTTTTGAGTGAATCACGAATTGCAAGTTGAATCAGTCCCAACTCCGGCAAGTGAAGTTTCTTCGCGATCTTTGCCGCACGGGTAGCGGTTGGAACTCTACGGCCTTTTTCAAGATCATTTAAGTTTTGTACCGATAGGCCAAGCTTCTTTGCAAATGCGGTTTGAGAAATTTCATCAGATAAGCGTAAAGCCTTTAACATCGAGCCAAAAGTTAAAGTGCCATACTGCTTTTCCAGTTTTTCAAAATAAGATTTAGTACTCATGTTTATTTACCTCAATTAGTTCAATGTGAATTCGATCTTTAATAACTATATAAATAAGTCTGTACGCTTTGTTCATGCGAACAGAGCGTTGGCCCTTGCGTTCACCCTTAAGTGGTTCATCGTGAAAGCCTGGGTTCTTGGCCACTTCCCAAATGCCTTGTGATTCAACCAAGAATACCCATAAAATAACCTTTTGCCGAATATGATCGGGTAGCTTTTTGAGCTGTTTTTCAAATAGGCGAGTCTTGGTTATACTGGTCTTGATATCCACCCAATGAGAGTACTTCAATTTGAAGTAAAAATCAATGTGTTACATTAAATTCATCAGTTTGTCGTACTTTGTCGTTTCCTGGTTTTGAAATATCTGAAATTTCAATAGGTTAGGGTGCTCGCAGCAACCCCATCCATTTCGTTTTTAATTCAGAATTTAGAATACAGTTAACAGCATCCTGAATTCATTCCGCATCCCTTTCGCCCGTATGTTTGACGTTGGTATGGTGCATTGGCTATCGTTGTATAAATTATCGAGGTTTTGTGAAAAAACTTATTTTTCTTCTCTGTATTTTTTCTCAATTCACTATGGCTGCTGAAAAGCTTGAGACATCTAAATACCTAAAAATCTTCGATGCCTATTTGGTCGAAGTGACTAGGTTGGATGGAGACGGTCTATTGCCGCGAATAGGGCGTAGTCATAGTTGGAGTCAAATTACTGCACAACTGCGAAAAGATTTAAGCCATGCAAAAACTAAATTTGAAATCGGACGTATTTTTATGCGTCTTGATGCGGCCTATACCAACTTACATGCTCACATTGATGTTACTGATGATTACAACTTACGTTCTGAAGGAAAAGTTCAACTCGCTGTGAGCTTTTGGCCAGATCAGCTTTCTGAAAATGGTGACGTGAATAAATTTATTCTATCGAACGTAAGGCGAGAATACTTTATTAATTTGGAACCAAGTGAAAGACCTCAGTTGGGTGATGAAGTTGTTTCGATAAACGGACGCGATATGAAATACTGGCAAGATGAAAACTTTAATTTTTGTAAGTATCCGCTAAAGGCGCAGTGCCAAATAAATCTTAAAGACAATTTTTCTAATGAAATGCTGTCGTGGAACAGGCGTGAACCTCTTAAAATGAGAGTGAAGCGTGGGGCAAAGTTTATTAGCTTTAAAGTTCCGATTGTAGCAAGAAGACAAGAGCACAAGAGCGCCCAAGGCTCCAGTGGTTCTGAGGATAATAAATTCGACCTTCCTTTGCCACCGGGTAATTGTGGTTTGCCTCCCGAGCGTTACCCGAATTTTAAGTTGGTCTACCAAGGGTTGCGCGGCTGCGCATATGAAAGAGCAGATGTGCCGGATGTAACTTTAATTCGTATAGGTGGTTTTGACTACGCTCGCATGAAATATAAAACAGATATAACAAGAGTTCGCATTGAAACCGAAAAATTTTATCAGACCTATTGGAAACAAAGGGCTAAATCAACTAAAAAGCTGATTATTGATGTAACAGGCAATCTGGGTGGCGACATTATTACGACTTGGGCTGCCCTATTTATTGAAACGGGTTTTCAAGATCAATGGGTGCAGTTTAAAAATTTGAAAGAGTATGAAGATTCTCAATGGCAAAAAGATTCGTTTTACGATGATCCGACTAAATATAAATTTTTTAAAAATTATAAAGCGCAGATAGCTGCGAAAAAAATAATGTCAGAAGATTTTATGCC
>JAYVIY010000335.1:0-8139 GCA_043769795.1 Pseudobdellovibrio sp.
CTTTATGTTTGGCTTCCCGACGCTATGGCGGGCCCAACACCGGTCTCTGCATTGATCCATGCGGCAACCATGGTAACCGCCGGTGTTTATATGATCGTAAGATTAAATCCTTTATTTGTAGTGGCGCCGAACACAATGATGGTTGTGGCTATCATCGGGGCTGCAACGGCAGTTTTGGCTGCGACCATAGGCCTAACTCAGACAGATATTAAAAAGATTTTAGCGTATTCAACAGTTTCACAGCTTGGTTACATGTTTTTGGCCGTGGGAGTTGGCGCTTTCGGTGCGGGTATGTTTCACTTGATGACGCACGCGTTTTTTAAAGCTTTGATGTTTTTAGGTTCTGGATCGGTCATTCATGCGATGCACGAAGAGCAGGATATCCGAAAAATGGGAGGATTAAAAAAATATCTTCCCATCACACATTTTACGTTTGTTCTGGGTTGGCTGGCAATTATCGGAATGCCGCCGTTCGCCGGGTTCTTTTCGAAAGATGAAATTTTATGGTCGGCCTATTCATCTCCACGTGGACATATATTGCTTTGGGTAGCTGGAGTTATCGGGGCCATGCTGACAGCGTTTTACATGACAAGATTGATGGCGCTTACCTTTTGGGGTGAGTCTCGGGTTGATAAAAAAATTCATCCCCATGAAAGCCCTCTGGTTATGACTATTCCATTAATAGTGCTTGGTCTGCTTTCAGCAATCGGTGGCTGGGTGGGTGTTCCACATGTTCTCGGAGAGTTTTTCGGACATGTGCCGAATTTGTTAGAGCATTGGTTTGAACCATTGATTGCTAAGTTGCCCGAAGCCGCTCAGGCGGCCGCACATACGCCAGCAGAAGAGCTATCGTTGATGACGGCCTCTGTTGCGCTAGCTGCGATTTCTGCATTGGTTGCATTTTATATGTACTTGAAAAAAGAAGGCGCAGCAGAAAAAACGGCTGATGCCTTAGGCCCTATCTATAACATTGTTAATAATAAGTATTATGTCGACGAAGCTTATTTCGCGGCAATAATAAACCCATTGGTTAATGCGAGTAAAAATCTTTGGTATTATGTCGATGTCAATGTCATCGACAAAACCACTTATCTAGTTACAGATCTTGTTCGGGGCAGCGGTGCCTTTGTTCGATCATTACAAAATGGAAATATGCAGCAGTATGCGATGTATGTCGTTATCGGTGTGGTAGTGGCTCTTTCATATATGTTGGTGGGGTAGATCATGATATTATCAGCTTTAATTTTTTTACCGGTATTATTCGCCCTTACAATTGCGGTATGGCCACAGAAAAGCACGGCACGACATCTGGCCCTCGGTTTTTCAATAATTGAATTTTTTGTAGCGCTCATTATGATGCACGAATTTAATTCCAGCTCAGCTTCGTTGCAGATGGTTGAAAAGACGGTTTGGATCGAAAGATTCGGAATTTCATACTTTTTGGCAATTGACGGAATTTCATTGATGCTTGTAATGCTGACGACTTTTTTAACACCGATAATAATTTTAGCCTCATGGAAGTCGATCGATGAAAAAGTAAAGGGTTTTCACTCTTGTCTGTTTTTATTGCAGACCGCAATGCTCGGGTCATTTCTGGCGATGGACGCAATTTTATTTTACGTTTTCTGGGAATTATCACTTATTCCTATGTATTTCATTGTTGGTATTTGGGGCGGCTCACGTCGTATTTACGCAACCATTAAATTTTTTATTTACACCATGGCCGGGTCGCTTTTAATGCTGTTAGCAATTATATTTATGATGACGCTTACGCCGGAGGTAACGGGCGGAACCATGAGTGCAAGCCTGCTTGATTTGTATAAACTGAGAATTCCGTTTGTTATCGGTGAATTCTTTTCGCCACAAACCCTCTTATTTTTTGCATTTTCATTGGCCTTTGCAATAAAAGTTCCGATGTTTCCGCTTCACACCTGGCTACCCGATGCGCACGTAGAAGCACCAACTCCGGGATCAGTTATCTTAGCGGGAGTCATGTTGAAGATGGGAACCTATGGGTTTTTAAGATGGGTTATTCCAATGTTTCCCGAGGCCGCAGATCATTTTGCCTGGGTTTTTATCGCCGCCGGCATTGTGGGCATTGTCTATGGAGCACTCGTTGCGATGGTTCAGCCCGACATAAAGAAGCTCGTCGCTTATTCTTCGGTATCTCATATGGGATATATCATAATCGGAATATTTACTATGAACGCCTACGGATTGAACGGTTCTCTCTACCAAATGCTTAATCACGGTATCTCTACCGGAGCCTTGTTCATCCTTATCGGAATGATTTACGAACGAACACATTCACGCGAAATTTCAAAATATGGTGGCCTGGCGGGTACTTTGCCGATCTTTACAATTTTCTTTGTGATCGTGACGATGTCATCGATTGCCGTTCCGCTAACGAACGGTTTTATAGGTGAATTTCTAATTTTACTCGGAGCCTATAAATATTCTCCCGGTGTGGCAGCGTTTTCGGTCACAGGTGTTGTCTTGGGCGCGGCATATATGCTTTGGATGGTTAAAAGAGTTTTCTTCGGACCGAAGGGCGAGCTTATTCTGGCCGCTGAAAAAGACTCACATCACGCGCTTTTAGATTTAAGTGGTCGGGAGCTGGCTGTCATGGTTCCATTGGTGATTATGATTTTTTGGATGGGTCTTTTCCCAAACAATTTTATGAACTATTCGAAATCAAGTGTAGAAAACTTAATAAAGAATAAATCCAACTATTCATTTCCGACAGGCTCAGAGCAAGCCAGCCTAGAGGGGAAGTAAAATGAGCCCAGTAAATATAGGACTATCAGATATTCTATTAATCTCACCAATGATCGCGTTATTTGTTTTCAGCCTAATACCTCTGACAATTAAGGTATTGCGAGGCAACGTTGAACAAAACCCAGTGGCTTCAATCATTGAAATTCTAATTGGCCTTTCGCTTTCGGCTGCACTTCTGATTGTATTTAATGGTCAGGCCAGTTTAACCGGAGCGCCGACCGCATTTAACGGACAGCTTATTTTTGACGGGTTAACTCTTTGGATGGGTTTAATTTCAATTGTAATTGGCGGCGCCGCAATGGTTATGATGTACGAGAATCCTGCGACTAAGGGCAAACAGTTCTCAGAGCTCTTGTTTCTAACAATGAACTCGCTTTTAGGAGCCATGATTTTAATTTCGGCAATCAATTTGATTACGGTATTTATTGGCTTAGAATTAATGTCGCTTTCGCTTTATCTAATGATCGCCATGTCGAACGAACAAAAAATTTCAAAAGAAGCTGGAATAAAATATTTTGTTTTAGGCTCTTTTGCGTCGGCTATTTTTCTTTATGGGGTTTCTTTTATTTACGGAAGCACAGGCTCTATCAGCACACTCGATCTTATGAAAAGCGCCGAGACGCTACTGAAAACCGGAAATCACTTGTTTTTGTTCGGCTTTGCTTTTGTAGTATTGGGTTTTTGTTTCAAAGTTTCGATTGCGCCCTTTCACTCCTGGGCTCCTGATGTTTACCAAGGCGCGCCGACTCCGGTTACGTCATTCATGGCAACGGCAGTTAAAACAGCTTCATTCGCAGCCTTCCTTCGAATAATTGCTTCGAAGGGTTTAGTCGGTTCGGAAAATCTTTTTGTAATACTGCAATGGTTTGCCGTATTGACGATGACGATTGGAAATGTGGCCGCCTTGGTTCAAAACAACTTAAAAAGAACCCTGGCCTATTCTTCGATTTCTCACTCGGGTTATATTCTGGTCGGACTTATCGCTGCAGGAATCAGTAATAACTCTGCGTTTGCTGCGGCCGGCGTAGTTTTCTACCTTTTGACCTATTCAATCATGACAATGGGTGCATTTGCAGTACTTAGCATGCTTGAAAAAAACGAAAATGACTTTGTACAAACTGATGATTTGGCCGGTTTAGCAAAACAGAAACCGGGCCTGGCACTTTGCTTGTCTGTGTTCTTGTTCTCGTTGGCTGGTTTACCGCCAGCACTGGGTTTTTTCGGAAAGCTTTACCTCTTTAGCGCGGCTGTAAATGAGGGGCTTCTTTGGCTTGCGCTCTGGGGCGTAATTAACTCAGTTCTGGGCGCGTACTATTATCTGCGCCCGATCATAGTAATGTACATGAGGGAAGGAACTTCTGACACAGCTCCTGAAAATAACTACGGAACTGTGTTTTTAGTTTTTCTATCGGCCGCATTAATTATTTTACTGGGAGTCGGTTCGGGAACTTTATTTAGCGCCATTGAAAGGAGTCTCGGTTAAAAACCGGACTTTTTTCAATTTAAAGATGCTCTCTTAAAACCTGCAAGCCTGATTTAAAACCAATTCGCAATATTTTTTCGAGAATCTGCGGATTTAACGAAAAGTGGTCAGCAAAAAACATTTCGTAGTTTTGTGGGCGCGGCGAAATGTAAATGTAGTCAACTTCCGGATTATGCGACAATTTTTCCTTAGTTACTTGCAAAATTTTATTTGTCTGGCTCGTTGATAAATTTAATTCGGAACAGGCCTCTTTGAGGGCTGTAAAAGTATCTTTTTTCTGATTTTGAAATTGAATATGACGGGCTACTTTTTGTTCAAGCACCTGATAAAGAGCCTGGTTAATTATTGCTGGCATTCCGTAAGTGTGTAATGAACCTATAACTGGATTAAAATGGTAAGGCTGCATTGAGTAAGAGGCTATAATCAAATCGGCACCATGATCGGCGGCGACATGAGTGCTCAAGGTGTCGCGTATTTCGCCGTCATAATGATAAATTATTTTTCCGTCAGGTTTTTTTATCGGATAGGGCGCAAACATCGGCGGCAAAGAGATCGAAGCCGCCACCGCCTCAGAAATTTTAGTAAACCCTATGTATTTCGTGGTCAGAGTTTTCGTGCTCTCTAGGTAAGGACCAAAAATGGTCTTCCTAGAATGGTTGAGTTGAGTTGCGACAATATAAAGCTCTACCCCAAGCCGAGAAAATTCATTTTCATCCAAGATATACTTTCGAAGATATCTTTCGATTCCGTTAGTATTGAAAATGCCATTCAATTTAAAACCCTTTTTGAACAAAACTTCTAGGCCGCCGGTTAAAAGAGTCTTTTGCAGCAGGCTTTCAGGTAACCAGCTAAGAATTCGTTTAGAGTTGATGTTAAAAATATGGCGGTATCCGACCGGTTTAATGTGGTCTTCTTTGGGTAGATTATAAAAAGGCGAGTCTCCGAAACCAACCTGAAAAGCTGTTACCAGAGATTCGAGAGACTTACCCGAAGCCAGCACGGAGGCGACAAATGCACCCGCGCTTGAACCGACATAAAGTTTAATTGTCGGTTTCGTTGGTTGATCAGGTCTAGGGTCTGTATTGGGAAATTTCTGCTGAACCCATTCTTTGGGGCCCCCAGAAAAGGCGAAGCCCTTTTCCTTTAAGGCCAAGCAAACGCCAATATGATAAGCAGCGGCCTTTATTCCGCCACCACTAAGAACAAGAGCAATCTTCTTTTTACTGTGAATATTCATCTGGACAGGTAGTAAAACACGAATAAAATCTAAAATAAACCGAATTTGTAGTCAAAAATTGTGACTATTCAAGACCAAGGACCAACTGTAACATCAATATTGACAAGGTGTTTTGTGGTGTTTACCCTTGAATAGTCGAGGTGACAAATGATGACCACTACCAATAGTTGGTTGCCACTGGCTGAATATTCAATAAAGCATCAAGTGAGCATTTCTACACTTCGACGACGTATCAAATCAGACGATGTAAGGTTTAGATTTGATGATGGCAAATACCTCATTTTGGATGAGGATGCCAAAAGTGTGGTGGCCGCCGAAGAACATCGCCCCTCCCTAAACAGCGAAGTTCAAAAAAACTCGGCGCTTGCCACTCACACCAGTGTAGAAACGTTTCAAACACCATCTTATTTACAAAGTGCTGAAACTAGCGAATCAGTGATTGCAGCAGCCAATCGACTTTTATCAGATTTAAAAAAAGCTTACACGCAAGTGCTTCAGGAAAAAGAAGAGCAAATTCTTTCTTTGAGAGAAGAAACAATGGACCTAAAAACTTTGATTAAAGTGCTTGAATCCGAAAATTCGCGGCTGCGAAAATAGAAACCCGACTTTTCAGTCGGGTCATTAAAACATCAATTTTGTACTAATTGCTATGCAGCGGTATTTGCTGAATCGGGTTTTACCTTTTTATCGGCTCTCTTTGACCCCAACTTCTTCATGAACTTTTCAGATTTTTCAAATGCTACGGCGAAAACTTCATCCAAATTTTCGGCCAGTATGAATTTCATCTGACTCTTAAATTGTTCAGGAATGTCTTCTAAATCTTTAGCGTTTGAAAGCGGGATAATCACATTCGTGATTCCGAGATTAAGTGCAGCTAAGCACTTTTCCCGAATTCCACCCACCGGTAGAACGCGACCCTGAAGAGTGACCTCGCCGGTCATTGCGATATCATTACGGATTGGAGTTCCGGTCAGCAAACTAACCAGTGCGGTAGTCAGTGTAATTCCGGCCGAAGGACCATCTTTAGGGATAGCTCCAGCAGGAAGATGCACGTGAACATCAAATTTTTCAAACATTTCAGAATCAATTCCGAGCTCATCCATATGCGCGCGGGCATATGACATTGCAGCGTGAGCCGATTCTTTCATGACGTCACCAAGTTGGCCCGTCAACATAAGACTGCCTTTGCCCTTCATTTTTAAAGCCTCAATTAAAAGAACTTCGCCGCCAGCCTGAGTCCAAGCTAAACCTTGTACGACACCAACATTGGATTCGAGCATCTTTTCTTCACGAGTGAAGCGTGGTGGCCCCAATAATTCCGGAACAGTTGTGGCAGTTATTTCAACAAACGTCGTGCTGTCCATGACCAGTCTTTTAGCCACTTTTCTGCAAACGCTGCCGATTTCACGCTCAAGATTTCTTAATCCGGCTTCGCGGGTATAACCTGCGATTAAATATTTTATACCTTCATCTGTAAATTTGATGCTGGTCTTAGATACACCGTTAGCTTCCATTTGTCTTTCAACTAGATGTTTCTTAGAAATTAAAAGCTTATCATTTTCAGTGTAGCCCGGGATGCTAATCATTTCCATTCGGTCACGGAGTGCCGCCGGAATATTTTCAACAACATTGGCTGTTGCAATGAAAAGTACATTTGATAAATCGAAATCAACATTTAAATAGTTATCTCTGAATGTTGAATTTTGTTCAGGGTCAAGCACCTCTAGCATTGCAGATGACGGATCACCTTTAAAATCGGAAGCCATTTTATCAATTTCATCGAGAACAATAACCGGGTTTCTGGTTTTTGCCTGACGTAAAGCCTGAATAATTTTTCCGGGCATCGCGCCTACGTAGGTACGTCGGTGACCACGGATTTCAGCTTCATCTTTTACGCCACCGAGAGCGATACGGAAATATTCGCGACCCATGGCGCGCGCAATTGATTTGCCGAGTGAAGTTTTACCTACGCCGGGAGGACCACTGAAACAAAGAATTGGGCCCTTCATTGAAGATTTTAATTTTCTGACAGCAAGAAACTCGAGAACTCGGTCTTTTGCCTTTTGTAGATCATAATGATCATCATCGAGAATAATTTTTGCTGCTTTCAAATCGATGATATCTTCGGATTGTTTTCCCCAAGGAAGATCGACCATCCAATCAAGGTAAGTGCGCACCATTGTGGCCTCACTTGCATCCGGATGCATTCTTTCAAGTCGGGATAATTGTTTAAGAGCTTCTGATTGAACCGGCTCTGGCATTCCGCAAGAAAGTACTTTAGCTTTAAGCTCATCCATTTCTTCAGATTTAGAATCTTGGTTTTCGCCAAGTTCATTCTTTATAGCTTTCATTTGTTCGCGAAGAAAATTTTCACGTTGGCCGCGTTGACCGTCATTTTGAGGTGTGCCGCGAACTTTAACCTGAGCGGAAAGAACCTCGAGTTCTGTCTGTAATAATTGGCAAACAAACGATAAACGCTGTTTTGTATCTGTAGTTTCTAAAACTTTCTGCGCGTCGGTTACTTTTAAACCCATGTTGCTTGCGATAAGGTCGGCAATTCTTCCCGGATCGTTGACGTCATCGAGTACTAATAAGATATCCGGAGAAAGCGCTTTTCCGAAAGCGATTGATTTTTCAATAC
>JAYVIY010000336.1:0-3024 GCA_043769795.1 Pseudobdellovibrio sp.
GTTATACCTTCGGGTTCTAAAGTCAATCGCCAGCAGGGGTTCTATCTGTCGGTGCAAGATCTTAAGTTTGCAAAAAGTATAAATGCAAATCAACCCGTAGATTTTACAGAAATTTACGAAAAATTAGGTGAAACGTTCACCGAACTCAATATTGAGGGCGCCTGCTTTACAGATTCTGGCTTTTTACTTTTTCAGCGTGGCAATGGAAAGTCTAACCAGAGCGCCCTAATTGAATTAGATGCTCAAGAAGTGATTGATGACATTAAGAATCAAAGACCTGTGCAAGCCAGTTGGTGCAAATCGATTAAACATTATGACCTGGGCCTAATTAATGACTGCCCTCTCAGTTTTACAGATGCATTTAACTCTCAAGATACGGGTGTCTGGTTTTTAGCGGCGGCAGAAAAAACAGATTCAACCTATGAGGATGGGGCATTTTGCGGTTCTGTGCTTGGCCGCATTGATGACACGGGCCAATTCAGCGAGCGCTACGAATTAGACTGTCCGACAAAGCCCGAAGGCCTCTGGGTCGAAAAAGAATCAGATGGATACAGAATATACCTGGTGACCGACGCCGATGACCCCGAAAAAGTCGCATCACTCTACACTGCTGTGATCGCATTTTGCTAGACAGGCGTGGCTCAGGCGTTGTTTAGTTATTTTTCGGGGGATCTTTATGAAAACACTTCTTCTATCACTGATATTATCTTGTTCTTTGGCCTATGCTGATAATGACTGTGAGTCACTATCAACCCCCGATTTTATAGACGAATTGGTGCAAATTCACGACGAACACATGCAGATGCCGATTGAAAAAGTTCAATTAGATTATCAATCCGGTATCGCATTCATCGTAAAAATTTTCGGGGTCGACTCTGAACAATACAAACTGGCTTTGAGTTTTTTAACAGACACCAAAGATATGAACATCGAAGATATTGACGTTGTGGAAAGTCTTCGAATACAGATTATTCCAATTCTTGAACCCAAAAATATTTACAAAGGCCAGCATGAACTTCTAATGAAAAAATGCCGCGAGAATCTACTAGCCGCAATGATACTAACGTAGTTTTCAGAATAGCCATGCTGAAAAAATCAATTCAATTTGTAAAGTGTCTTCTGTTCGCGATTCTCTTGGTCGGTTTTGGCTGTGTGCGCGCACCGCTTAAGGACAGTTCGGAGGCGATGAGAAAATCCAGCAAGCCACCCCAGCTTTCTGACGATCTGAGCTTTGAAAGTTTAAAACTCGGCATACAGGCAAATATTGATTTCATCCGGAATTCAAGTCGAGTTGGAAAAGAAATCACATTCGGAAAAGTAAAAATTTTAAAGAGTAGCTATATCGCCGCACTAAAACGTCTACTTGAAAGTTCTAACGATCTTGTGTCTTTTCAAAATTATATTTCTCAGAATTTTGATTTTTTTGAGGTGTACGGTAACGAAGACTGGGGACGCATCAAAGCCACCTCTTACTACACTCCTCTTTTGAAGGGCGCATTGAAAAAAACCAAGGTATTTTCGCAAGCCCTTTATCTGACTCCGGAAGATATGGTCTTTATCGACGTTGATTCCTTTGTCGAGGCTTTTCCGCGCTGGAAGATTTTCAAAGAGCAGGTGCTCGAGCAAAAGAGCAGTAACCCACTGGTGCGTGGCCGACTATTGACTGATAAAAAAAATAAAATACGTGTTGTTCCCTATTACAAACGCGACGAAATCGACGGCGAAAAACAAGTCATCAACAAAGAGATGGTCATCGTCTATGTTGACCCCATTGATAGTTTTTTCTTACAGATCCAGGGCTCAGGAATTATTGAGCTCGGCGACGGCACTCAATTTACGGTAGGCTATGCCAATCAGAACGGACATCCTTATGTGGCCATCGGCAGTTTGCTGCTGGATAAAATCCCAAAAGAAAAAATGAGCATGCAATCGATCGTGAGTTATCTGCGTTCGCTCCCAAAAAAGGACGCGCAAAAAATCATGAACCTGAATCCGAGCTATGTCTTTTTTCAAAAAATCGAAAGCCGCCCCTTAAGTTATCTCGGCACCGAAGTGGTCGATGGCCGCACCGTTGCCACCGACGTTGGACTTTTTCCGAAAGGCACCCTGGCCTTTCTCGAATTTGAAAAACCAGTATTTGAAAATTCAAAATCCGATGAACCCAAATCGTGGACAAAAGCTTCGCGCTTTGTTTTTGACCAGGACACCGGAGGCGCTATAAGGGGGCCCGGTCGACTTGATCTTTATGCCGGTAACGGAAGCGAAGCCGAACAGTTTGCCGGCGTCTTGAAGAACCCGGCAAAACTCTACTATCTTGTTCCTCGCCTAGAATATTTAAATTCATTAGGTGAATAGAAAACGCTGAACTACTGCATTATTAGATAGAAGTTTAGTAAGCTCCATGCTATTCGGTTTCTTTTAAATCAGGAGACCCGATGAAACAAATTACTTCCTTATTGGTCATACTTTATTGCTTCGCTACAGCCTCAAATGCAATTGCCGAAACTGTGTCACCTGAAGTCTCTACAGTACTTTTGAGCTCTAAATTTGCTGACGTCGTTGCCGATCAAAATAAAATTGCTGGCGCCAGCGGACTGGGCCTTCGAATAACCGATTGCACGACGACGAGTTTTCCGGGTTACGCCTTCGGATTCGGTAGCGCGCAAATTATTGTTAACTGCTCAGTGCAAAGTAAGTTACTTGCAGACTTTCAAGGTGAATGGACAACTTACGGAGAGATCGTAGGATTTTTGGTTCTGGGGCCGCTTGGGGATTTGTCGGCCGATCTAGTTTACTTTAAGTAAAAAAGCTGAAATAACCACCGCCAGTTGCGCAATATTTAGGCAGCGGAAAACTTGTGGCTTTACTGATAAAATCCACTTTGACCTTCGTAAAAAAAATGGCTCAAATACGGCCCAACTGAGGGGTTCGTTATGTCAATTTTGAAATCATTAGGTTTTGTGTTTTTCTGCATCTTTTCAATAAATGCATTTGCGACAGTACATGGAAAATATTTTGACCGTG
>JAYVIY010000337.1:0-8125 GCA_043769795.1 Pseudobdellovibrio sp.
GAGAGCATCCATTTTTAAATGCGGAAGTAATTACCAGCTTCTCCAGTGGCGTGACTGACACTTTGCAAATTATGGCTTCTGTTAAAGGAATTTTTGAAAAACCTTATATTGAGAAAGACTGGAAGGCGAAGTCGGATATCTGTGTCTGCTTAGATCTTGAGTCAGGTAGCTACGTCGGTCAGATTCGATTTCATTTTAAAAAAAGCGTTCTTATCCAGCTCTACGAAAAAATGCTTAATGAAAAAGTTGGAAACGATTCGCCAGAATTGATGGATTGCGCCGGCGAATTTTCAAATATGTGCTATGGAAATGCCAAAACTAAACTGAATGACAAAGGCTTTTTATTACAACTGACCTTGCCAAGCCCCGGACGTACCGTCGACCTTGCCGATTGGGGATCACCTTATCCGCAGATCATTATTCCGTACAAAATGTTCGACGAAGAATGTCAGATTCAAATCGTTATATTTTAAATTAACCAAAGCTTACTATCTGTAAGCAGGAATACCAGTAACCTGTTGACCCACCACTAAGCGGTGAATGTCTTCAGTTCCTTCATAAGTATTGACCGTTTCAAGATTAATTAAATGTCGAATCACCGGATATTCATCGATGATACCATTTGCGCCCAGCATATCGCGGGCATCGCGGGCCACATCGAGAGCCATTCTGCAGTTATTCATTTTCGCCAGCGACACATGATGGGGCTGTAAGCGACCTGATTCTTTTAATTTTCCGAGTTGAATTGATAAAAGCTGAGCTTTGGTGATTTCCTGAACCATTTTGGCAAGCTTTGCTTGTGCCAGTTGATAGGCGGCCAGCGGCTTGCCATCAAATATAATTCGCTCCTTTGAGTAGTGCAATGCTTCGTGGTAACAGGCATTGGCAGCGCCGACCACGCCCCACGCAATACCGAAACGAGCTTGCGTCAGACAACCGAGCGGCGCCTTTAAGCCTTCTCCGTTCGGCAAAATATTTTCTTCGGGTACAAAACAATTCTGCAAATGCAATTCGGAAGTTACACTTACACGTAATGAAAATTTACCCTTCATCAGACTGGTTGAAAAACCTTCAGTACCTTTTTCAACGATAAATCCGCGGATAACACCGTCAAGTCGAGCCCAAACAATGGCTATATCGGCCACGCTTCCGTTTGTGATCCACATTTTATTACCGTTGAGCTTGTAGCCACCTTTTACTTTTTCAGCCCGTGTTAACATGCCGCCGGGGTTTGAACCTGCATCGGGCTCAGTTAAACCGAAGCAACCAATCAATTCAGCGCTGGCTAATTTCGGCAAATACTTTTTACGCTGGGCTTCAGAACCGTAGGTGAAAATCGGGTACATAACTAAGGCACCTTGAACTGAGCAAAATGAACGTATGCCGGAATCGGCGCGTTCTAACTCTTGCATCAATAGTCCGTAAGCAATATGACCAAGCCCTGGGCAGTCATAGCCCTGAATAGTCGAGCCTAATAAACCCATTTGTGCAAAACGGGGAATCAAATGTTTTGGAAACTCCTCTTTACGATTGGCATCTTGCAGAACGGGCATCACCTCTTCAGTAACAAATGATCTAACGGTGTTACGCACCATTAATTCGTCTTCAGCAAATAAAGAATCTTCATCCATATAGTTGAGTGATTCATAAGCAGCCATATAAAGTTCTCCCGATTTATTTGTATATTTTAACTACTAATTTTTAACAAAGGATCTAGCCTCAGGCAAGGCAAACAGTTAGTATTTGTCTCATATTATGTACAACCGAGCAGAAATTGTAGATCAAAACTTCAGTCTTCGCGTGAAACAGGGGCAGTTACCATTGGCCCGCACACATGTAACTCTCAGTGACTCGGGCTTAAGTCGTGCTGGGCTTATTGATCTTTTTGAAAGTCAGATCATCAGCCGCCACCTTGATTTACTTGCGCGTATTCTTAAAAACAAGAATCAATGTTTTTATACAATAGGTAGCTCGGGGCATGAAGGAAATGCGGTATTCGGAAAAGTTTTTCGAATCGATGACATGGCTTTTCTGCATTATCGTAGTGGCGCGATGATGATTCAAAGATCAAAACAGCTTCCGGGTTCGACTCCAATTTACGACACCATGTTATCTTTTGCGGCCTCAAGTGAAGACCCTATTGCCGGCGGACGCCACAAAGTCTGGGGTAGTTATCCACTGATGGTTCCACCGCAAACCAGTACGATTGCCTCGCATTTACCAAAGGCCATGGGAGCGGCATTATCAATTGCACGCGCCGCCGATCTCGGCGTTGAATCGCTGATGAAAAAAGATAGTCTCGTTTTTTGTAATTTCGGTGATGCCTCTGCAAATCACTCGACCGCGCTCGGAGCGATCAATGCGGCCGCATGGACCGCCTATCAAAATGTGAAAATGCCCATCGTTTTTGCCTGTGAAGATAATGGAATTGGAATTTCAGTTTCAACGCCAACCGGCTGGATCGAAAATAATTTTTCAAATCGCCCCTCACTTGAATATGTAAAAAGCGACGGCCTCAATTTACTCGATGTTTATAAAAAAACCAAAATGGTCGAAAAATTTGTCCGTCAGAAAAGAAAGCCCGTTTTTCTTCATATGGAAACCATTCGTATTCTTGGCCACGCGGGGTCAGATATGGAATTCGGTTATTCAACTTTAGAAAAAATAGAAGCGCTGGAATTTAATGATCCGTTGTTACATAGCGCCAGAATTCTAATTGAAAATAATATTTTATCGGGCACTGAAATTCTCAATCTTTATGAACGGGTTCGGGAACGAATATTTCATATCGGTCAGTACGCAATTCAGCGCCCCAAGTTGTTACTTGCAGAACAGATCAGTGCAAGCCTCACGGCCAGTGTGCATATTAAAAATGCTCCGCCACGGGCAGAAGAGTCTTTGCGCGAAAAAACTTTCGGGCGCGAGTTCGCTAAACTTAAGACTCCTCAACACATGGCTAAATTGATAAACTACGGACTGGCAGATATTATGCTTCGTTATCCGAATAGCTTGGTATTTGGCGAAGACGTGGCGCAAAAAGGCGGAGTTTATAATGTGACCGACGGTCTGGTTGCAAAATTTGGAACGAAACGCGTTTTCAATTCACTGTTAGATGAACAATCCATTTTAGGTGTGGCCCTGGGCACTGCGCAAAATGGTTTTCTGCCTATTCCGGAAATTCAGTTCTTAGCCTATGTTCACAATGCCGAAGATCAAATTCGGGGCGAGGCAGCCACCTTACAGTTTTTCTCGCAGGGTCAATTTACGAATCCGATGGTGCTTCGCGTAGCCGGTCTTCCCTATCAAAAAGGTTTCGGAGGTCATTTCCATAATGACAACTCGTTGGCCGTTTTCCGCGATATACCGGGTGTGATTATAGCCGTACCCTCCAACGGTGCGGATGCGGTGAAGATGATGCGCGCCTGTGTTCGCGAAGCTTACGAAAAAGGGCGGGTCGTGGTATTTGTAGAACCGATCGCACTTTATATGACAAAAGATCTGCACGAAACCGATGATAAAGGGTGGAGTTTTCAATACCCAGAAGTTGACGAAGAAATTGCAATCGGGCAATTCGGTGTCAGTGGTTCAGGAAATGACATCACAATTCTGACTTACGGAAATGGTTTTTATTTTTCTAAACAGGCTGAGAAAATATTGCGTGAAAAACATAATGTTAACTGCAAAATTATTGATCTGCGTTGGATAGCGCCTCTTGATCAGAGCGCCCTCATCGACGAAATTAAAAATGACAAAGCCATTTTGATAGTCGATGAATGCCGAAAAACCGGCTCACTTTCTGAGGCATTGGTTGCAATGATGGTTGAGAATCTGGCGGTGCCTCCTCAAATTAAGGTCGTCGCTGCACACGATTGTTTTATTACCTTGGGTGTTGCGGCTGCGGCAGGATTGCCGTCAAAAAACGAGATTATCGACAGTTGCCTAGAGATGTTGGGAAAAAACTAAGATGAACCAAACAAATATAAAAAAAGAGCGCGTCGTTGTTATTTGCCCCGGACGGGGCACTTACACAAAAGAAACTCTGGGTTATCTGAAAAAATTCCGACAAAACGAAAAGATTTCAGCTTTTATTTCCGGTCTTGATCGACAACGAATCGCTGCGAACATGCCGTCGATAACGTCGCTCGATGAAGAAAGTGTTTTTAAGCCGCAATTGCACACGAAAGGTGAAAACGCATCGACGCTTATCTATGCGTGCAGTTTCGCCGATTATTCGGCCCTAGACACCGAAAAATATGAAGTTGTCGCCGTGACCGGAAACTCGATGGGGTGGTACATTGCTCTTGCGGTTGCAGGTGCTTTGAATGCAGACGCTGCATTTGGGGTTATCAACACAATGGGTTCCATGATGAAAGATGGTTTAGTCGGTGGACAGATTATTTATCCGTTAATTGATGAAAATTGGAAACTGAAATTAGAAGCTAAGCAATTTGTTGAAAGGGAAATCAACGAAACAAATAAAATTTCCGGCTGCGAAGCCTATGTTTCAATTTTTCTCGGAGGTTATATTGTTATCGGTGGAAACCAGAAGGCCTTAGATCATCTTCTTAAACGTTTGCCGAAAATCGAAAATTATCCATTCCAATTAATTAATCACGCGGCTTTTCATACACCCTTGCTGAACCAGACTTCGCAAAGGGCATTTGAAATTCTGGCACCCAGCTTGTTTCAGCGCCCTCAAATACCGATGATCGATGGTCGCGGTTATATTTGGCAGGATTATGCGACGGACTTGACTGAGCTCTATGAATATACTTTTAACCATCAAGTTGTGCAGCCGTATGATTTTTCGAAAGCCGTAACGGTGGCGTTGAAAGAGTTTTGTCCTGATCGGCTTATTTTGCTCGGCCCGGGTAATTCATTGGGCGGCGCTATCGGTCAGATACTGATTGAGAATAAATGGCTCGATCTAAAATCAAAATCAGACTTTTCTGAATTGCAGAAGGCAAATCCTTTTTTAATTTCCCTGGGTCGATTGACTTGAAATTTAAAGACAAGGCATTTTTATGCTCGACGAATCTTTTAAAACCGTCGACTCAATAGTCTTTTTTACCAGTTTGGCCGTAAACTCCACATTGCAATTTGCATTCTCTGCGATTGCAATGGCAGGTATATCTATATGAGTTTGTTGGGGTTCGAATGTGACGGTGATTTTGAGATCATTTGCGCTGCTTCCCGTGAAACCGACATAGTCTGTAAGATAGATCGCCGTGCCGTCGATCAATAGCACATCAACTGTTACGGGCACCGCTGATACTTTGCTGAGATTCAGTTCCAGATTGACCGCATTGGTGCCATCATAAATCCATTCGTTAAAGGCGAAACTGATTTCCGGAGGAGTGGGTGTTTCTAAAACTGGCGGTGGCTCCGGATGCGGAAGTGGTGGGGGTGGCGCTGGTACCGGTATCGGATCTGGCACCTGCTGAGCAGCCTGAGCCGGATTACTTTTTTTTCCGGTGATTTGTTCGCAGGAACTTAACATCAAAAGTGAAAGGGCCGAAGTTAGGAGCAGTGTTAAAATCTTCATTGGATTGACCTCTCGTGTATTAGGTAACTGATGACGTCTTTGAAAAATAATTGATAATTCTGCGCCCGACAAAAACATATTAGTTTGAAGAAAAAATTCCCGAGGCAGGCGGTAGACTTGCACGTCCATAAGTCGGGCTTGGAGCCCGACCGGGAAAAGTCTTCCTATCTTGATGGCCAGAATGTGGTTGCAATTTGAAACTGGCCTCGTTGAAAATATTTATGGGTTTAATATAGTTTTATATTTCACGGAGGAAATATGAAAACCACCACGCAAAAAGTTTTTTTGTTTTTAGCGATATTTGTACTCTCGGTCGGTGCACAGGCTTTACCCCTGGCACAAAAAGAGTGGACATTTCTATTATTCTTAAACGGTCATAATAATTTAAGTTCGTTCGGCGACATGAATTTAAAAGACATGGAAAAGTCTGGTTCGAACGACCAGGTCAATATGGTGGTCGAGTGGGGAAAGTCCGATAGCCCCATCACGCGACGTTTGTTAGTAAAGAAATCAACCGACCCCAAAAAAGTGACAAGTCCGACGATCATGGAGTTAAAAGATCGGGATATGGGTGATTATAAAAATTTAGTCGACTTCGTTAATTGGGGCGCCGATAATTTTCCTGCCAGGCATTACTTCGTGGCTGTTTGGAATCACGGGTCGGGCTGGCATTTTCAGGACGCAAGTAGAATCAAATCGGGCGAAGTAAGCATCAATGATATCTCATTTGATGATAACACCGGACATTCAATTAGCACTGAGCAATTAGGTTTGGCCATGGCCGAAATCAAACAGCATATCGGAAGAAACATAGATATTTACGGTTCTGATGCCTGCCTGATGCAAATGCTTGAAGTGGCCGGTGAAATGAAAAATTCGGTTAACTATTTTGTAGGATCAGAAGACACCGAGCCAGGAGAAGGATGGCCTTATGAGACATTTGCTAAAAAATGGACTGCGGCTCCGCGAAGTAATCCGAGTGAGGTTGCGGTTTTATTAAGTAAAGAATATCTGCGTGCCTACAGTGGCGGTGCTTATGGCACAAAGAGTGTTACCTTTTCTGCTATGGATGTTTCAAAACTTGATGCGATAGTTCGTACTGCTGGAGATGTTGCGTCGTATATGAAAGCTCTAAGTTCTGATGATTTTAAGAAAGTTAAAGCCGCGCTGAACTCTGTGCAATCGTATTATTACTCAGACTATAAAGACTACGGTCATTTACTTAAAACTATCGAAGCTTTACCGATAGCTAAAGACGCCGCTCTATTTGCCAGAGCCAGATCTGAAGTCAGCTCACTAATTCTGACTACAGATAGCTCGCCGTCTTTTGCAAAATCAACAGGTGTTTCAGTTTGGGTGCCAACCTATGCTTCAGATGAAATGGCTCGATATAAGGGGCTTGAATTTGATAAGATGACTTCCTGGTCGCAGTTTCTTGAAAGAGTTCTTTTGCCCTGAACGAAAAAAAAGGCTCAATCTGAATTGAGCCTTTTTTGAATTAAAACTAATTCGGCTGAGCTAACTAGTCTTTAGTTTTTTTGGAAGCTGCAGCGGCGGCTTCTTTAGTTGCTGCTTCTTCAGCGGCACTGCCGATTTCCTCACCGACCACAATGTGGGTTGAAACATCAAACGGGCGATCAATAACTTTTAAAATTGATTTCTTCTCGTTATAGTCATTGCGGGCGTTGTCTAAATTTCCGTGCTGAACAACCTTGATTGCGGCCACTTCAGAAAGTCCGAAAGTTTCGTTTAATTCTGCCGGAGACTTATACTTCAATACTTCCAGTTCACTAACGATATTGGCTTGGCTTTGAGCCTCGCTGGTTTTGCTGAGAGTTTTAAGCTTCGATAAATAAGAAAGTGACGTAACCTGTGAATCTAAGGTGTTTGAGGTCTGGCTGGTCACTTTTAAAACTTTGATCTGGTCATCTAAAACGACCAAAGCGATAACACCAATTTTCAATTGCTCTTCAATAGCCGCTTTACTTGATTCGGATTTAATTTTTTTAACAATCGCATCAACTTTGCCTTCGATTTTAGCTTGCTTCAGAGATCCTGCGTAGCCTGAGATATCAACTTTTCCACTGGTTGAGTACACCATTTTTTCAGTGCTTGTGATTTCACCTAAATCTTTAAGCTCCATCAGATTGGAAGCGATAGAACTGTCGATGATGCTCGGTCGTTCAGCCGGTTTATTGCAGCCCGAAAATAACATTGCAGTGCCGGACATCGCTAAAATTACAGAAGTAAATACCAGATTTTTTTTCATATATTTTCCTTTATAAGCTGACTTCAAGTGCTACTGAATAAGATGAATTTTCTGAGTCGAAAAATTTCAGATTTTTTTCGTAGGTTCCGGTTTTAAGATAGGCGCCACCATTTGAATGCGCAAGGCTGACATTGACGTTATCGTTAATGCTATAACCGAAGCTCTGTAGACTGAAAAAGCTATTGGTCACAACGCCATTAACTGAGTAGCTTGAATTGAAGTCAAACATATTAAAGAACGAAACTACATCGGTAATCTGATAGCCGAGGCTTATACGATTTCGCAATTTATGTGATGTTTGTGGATTACCT
>JAYVIY010000338.1:0-3018 GCA_043769795.1 Pseudobdellovibrio sp.
CGAATAGCATCGCCGACGCCAGCCTCGTAATAATGCTTTCGCTGATTGGCCGTATCGATTCCGCGAAAGCCTGCAGCTAAGGCAGCGCTCACACACTTCTGCGTGGATTCTTCTTTCCATGCAGTTCCGTAAAGAAATTTTGGTCGTGGCATATAAAGCTCCTTATATTTGAGACCATCTAGCCTAGCTCAAAAAATCGTATCTAACTATCTGCATGGGGACAATGACTAGTTCAAAATTAAAAAAAATTCTCAATATGGGATGAAGATTTCAGTCATGAAAAACTTGTCGATTTAAAAGACGCTGACTCTATCCTGTTCACTCCGTTTTCATAGCCAGAGTCATAAGAGACTAGAGCCAAGTTTTGCGGGCACAGTGTTTGCAAATCAATATGTTAATCAACTGGTTTTGTTTTCGGGGGAAAAAATGAAAAGTGTCTCAAAATATTCTCTATTATTTTTTATCGGATTTATTGCTTCGGGATTTGGATGTCAAAAGACAAACTTCGCTACTTTGAATTCTGAAACAATTGCAGCAGTAACAAACTCTGCACTCGATGATAGATCCGCAAAGCCAATTCTATTTTTACAAAATGGTGAATGGGGAGCTAGCTCTATAAATTCAGAAAGAAAAATCATTCAGGCTCTTTTTAGCGTTTCCGAAAATGGGGCTATTTTAGATTTAGGATGTGGGATGGGAGTCATTTCAAAACAAATTGAAATAGATGAAAACGGTTTTTTTGATACCGCTGGAACTTTTCAATACCAAGGTGGCGCACAGCCGGTCTATGGTTATCCTGAATTAAAGGCCCACTTTCACGGTCAAGTTATTGGAAATATTTTGGTGCTCGCCTATTCTCTTGATGGTTCAGAAGAACAATCACTCGCTAACGAATCCTCATTGACGCTAAACCTAGGAGTGACAGGCCAGCTTTTGCGATGTCTATAATTTAATATTTTGGTCTCGCCTGGAACATTGCACACAAGCTTATTTTCATAGCCTGCGCGGATCCAATTTAACAAATAGAACTAGAAAACTCGTGATAACCTAAAATCTAATTCCCTCTCTGATTGGGTAGAACCAACAGAAAACCAACAACTTACAAAGTGTAAATTTTAAAAAGCTAATATTTCTATGTATTCTTCAACTAAAACTAGACCTTAATGGGTCTGCACCGAAAGTGAAGACCTTTTTGTATTTTAAAGCCAGGATTAAATTGAATTTTAGATTATTTTGATTTTCAATATTTATGTATGAAAAAGAATCTACCGAGTGCCTCATTATTTGATATTGCCACAGGCCTCGGGGATGAACTTCCGATTTCACTTTTGCAAGAGTGGCAGAAAAGCGATCGCTCAGAGACCAAGCATTCTGAGTTGCTTGCCCCATATAAAGTCGTAGGAACACTTGTGTGTTCTGATTCTGTAGGTTTAAGTCTATTAACTCAGCGACATAGTTTGATTGAGATGCTCGGATTAATAAATGAACCGAAAGAAATTATTGCAGCCTATGCCAAAAATCTCAATGGCCGTTTTATCGGCACTTGGTACGCGGATAATACCTCTACTTTTTATTCGGAAAATGTAAGTTCTGATTTGCTGCTTGAATCGCTAATCGCGGCACAAAACGAAATCAAGAAATTAAAAGTTCAGGTGGGCTTTTGCTTGCATCGGGCAGAATTTATATTTTTGCAAAATGGCCTCTATGGAGCACAGGCTGATTTATGTAATGAAGTTGCCGAGAACCATACCAAGGGCGGCGAAATTATTTTGACCGAGTCTGTAAAAAAACAAATAAAACATTCAGAAAATCTAATTTTAAAATCAAATTTAAATTTTGAGAATACATTTTATCAACTGAATTTTAATCAATGCAAGAGCACTTCACAGAAGTCAACCGATTCAATTTATCCATTTCCATTTGATTTAAACTTCTATAATTTCTTAAAGAGTAAAAATCCAGATAAGAATTCCCATTCTAAATATTTGGAAAACAAGTTTATAATTTTAATTCATTCTGATTTTGAGTTTGAAAATTTGTTATTGAACCAATTACAAAATGTTGCAGAATCTCATTTACAAATTTCTAAAGTTGCAGAAAATTTTAATGTTAAATGTATAAAACAATCTGGTTCCATTGCGATATTTTCGACCGAAAGTTTTACCGAATCATTCGATTTTTCGATTTCGCTCCAGAAAGCATTTAAAAATTCGGAACTGAAGGCCTCTATTTCTCTAACTTACGGAGAAGTTATTACTTTTAAAATCTCAGAATTGCAAAATGAAATTGCCGGGCAGCCGGTTAATATAGCTGCAAAAATTGCAGAAGATTTTGGAGAGTCCGGATATTTGTATATCCATGAATCGGTCGAGCTGACATCAGAAATAAAAAGCAAGGCAAGTTCATTTTCAAATGAAATAAGCAAAGTTAAAATCAAGGGATATCGGATTTAATTTTAAGTTTCCAGATAAATTGGCGGGGTCTGTGGAAAGAGTATCGAACCTACTTGGTCGAAGCTAGTTTTTTAATTAAATCCTCATAAGCTTCTGGTGCTCCTTCAGACTCGCACCAAACTTTGACCTTACTCTTATTAAACGGAAACTTTTGTGCAACCAGAACGGCCTGATCCAGACACTCACGCGCTCTAAAATGAATATATGAAGCTAACCGATCTCTAATACAATCTGTCGGTGAATAAATATAAAGTGTTTGCCCTAGTATCTACCAGAAACTGGTCCATACCAACCAGTTTCTGGTAGATATGGTAGACTCAAATAGACTTTGGGCTGCAGTGAATTGTAAGGGACCAAATGGGACGAGTTTAGAACTTACTTGCGCGTTACTTGATCTTAATCCAAATCTTTTTTCATCGTTATGTTGGTGGCTTGAAATCCCGACTTTTCATATAAGGCAACAGCTGCAGCAATATGACCAAAAACATGTAATCCGATAGATATACATCCCAATTTACGAGTTTCAATTTCTACCAGTTGCATAATTTCTTTCCCCAAACCTTTG
>JAYVIY010000339.1:0-8095 GCA_043769795.1 Pseudobdellovibrio sp.
TTAAGCCAGCTGCGTTTAAACTCGATCAGAAGTATTCTCGCATTCACAAAGCCGCCGGTCAGGTTTTCGGTTTATCCCCTGATGGAAAGCTTTATAAGCTCGAAGCTGGACGATCAACCCCTCTTGTGACTTCACTCGATGGCAGTATCATTGAAATCGTTCCGCAACAGTCTTTTGAGTTTTTCCAATAGTCATTTTCGCAAAGTTTAGATTAAAATCTTAAATTTGAAATAAAAACCGAACCTAAAGTTCGGTTTTTTGTTTTCAGAAGTTACTTAGTTGCTCAAAGATAGAACCCGACCAAGGCATAGTAGTAAATACAAATTCATTTCGGTAAAGTTTAAATTAGAACAGTCAATTTTCAATCGCTGCTTCATGGAGAACTTTATGAAATATGTCATCTATTTGTGCTGCCTTATGTATTTAACTTCTTGTACTTGGTCGGGTGTTAGAACCCCTGCCACTGAACAAAAAGGTCGGCACTATGTTATTACTCTTCATGGGGTACGAGGCAATGATAAATCCTACGGCGATTTTCACTCGATAATTAAGCAAAATCTCGAAAAAGTAGATCCGGGATATGTCGTTGAAAATTTCAATTGGACTTTTCCAGTGGGTGAAAAAGTTGTCGAAACAAAAGCCAAAAACGGTCGTGATCTGATCTGGACGCCACACCAAATTTCTAAAAAATTCAATCAGGATTTTTTCCTTGGTGCCAATGCGATGATTCCTAATATGGGCCCTAATGATAAAATTTCTTTAATCGCCTATTCAATGGGTGGTTTAATGGCGATGTCTTGGTACTACGACACGATGTTCAACTTTGCCGGTACAGGACTCGAAAAATATTCAGCTGATCAGCACTCCTTGTTGTTAAGTCGCTTAGAGCGAGTAGAAAACGTAATCGGTTTGGGTGCGGTTTACTGGGGTTCTTTAGATGCAGAGCTTGGTTGGACCTTTCTAGAAAAAGGTGAGATTGGCGAAATCAAAAAGTCTATTCCGAAAATTAAAGAGTTTTGTCTTTCGGCGAATACCAAAAAAGTGATTGAAGGTGAAAGTTTACTTTCAACTGCGGGCTCTTTGATTTCGGGTCTTTGGGGCAGTAATAAAGGTCCGACACCGACAGTGCAGCAAAAAAACGAAAAATTCGTAAAGGATTCTGTATTGGCAGCCTGTCAGGCTGTTAAATTGGTCGACGGAAACTTTATTTTAAACAACATCGACACAATTGCGAAACCTGTTCTTGACGGTATTAAGAGCGGAATGACCTCAGTGGGAAATGTTAGTCCTCATGAATTGGATATTATGCGACTGACCAGCGACGTGATAAATGAAATGCGAATTGGACGGGTTAAACATGTTTTAAGTAATGAATTAAGAACACGATTTAAAGCTAAATGGACCAGTATCGTAGGTGTATTTCCATGCTTGGGTAAAAAAGATAAAGGTCTGACTTGTACAGAATTCGTTTCTGAAGATTATAAATTAGTTAACGAAGGATTAGTGGGTCTGTTCTCAGGATTATATCGACGTGAGACTGACGGTCCGGTGATAAGTCCAAGCGCGGTTGCTGACTTTTTGTTTTATGTAGAGCCTCCCGGTCAGGAAACCAAGACGATCACGGCGGATCAATTTCAAAGCACCAATCAATTGCAATCTGCACAAGTCTTAAATAAGGAAATCTTTGTCGAAAATATGCATGCGACAGTTACTCCTGCGTTAGAAGCATTAACCGGATCATTTCAGTCTGTCGGGGCCTCTACAGCTGATTCAGTTAAAAAATTTGATGCAAGCCTTGGTGTGGATGTAGTTATTGTAAATAAAGAATGCGCTGATCCTGCAACTTGCGAACATCCCAATTACAAACACATTCTACAGGCACTCGGCAATTGCGACGCTCAAAGCGGAAATAGCTGTGATCAAAGCTACATAAACAAATATTATAAGGTCGGCGATGCCGGACAGAGGCTTGCAGATAACAACAAGCTTAAAGAAGAATTGGGAAGCTTTACATTATCTTTGAATATACGTTTACCGAAAAACATTCAGGTCACCGAAGCTTTGAAGAAAAGTATTCTTAATAATTTCAAATTTGGATATGTTAATTACGGTAGTGGTCAGTGGGGCGATCACCGCGTCGACTCGGCAGATGCACCTTATGGTCTGCAAATCGCAAGAAACAGCGAGATCATCAGTTCTTATGCCTCGTTCAAGACCTACAGCGACAGTCAGGTTCTGAGAGTGTTTTTCATGGGTCGCGCGTGGGCAAAATCCGGAAAAATAAAAGAAGCAAAACAAATGCTTGAGAGCGGAGTACCACTCACAATGAAACTCAACATCCCAGGCGTTCAATCCCGCGAAATCACAGCCAAAATTAAACCCGCTTACACCACATACGTCGACCTCTACATGAAATAAGAAATAATGAAAAGAAATAATGAAATAATGTACGCCGTACCTAAAACCCAGAGTGGGGATTAGGTACGGCGTACATTTTGTTTTGTATTAGGCTAAGTTGTGGGCTAATAGCATTTCGCGGTATTTTGGGAGTGGCCAGAGTTCGTTTGCAACCAATAACTCTGAGGTGTCTACAGAATCCCGCAGTTTGAAAGAAGCCGGCTGAAGTTCTTCCATGATATCCCACATGCGTTTGTTCTCGTCGTGGCTTTTCCTTGATTTTTCAACCTTCGATTTGAAGCTTTCATACCCAGTTAATACTTCGGCAAAAACCGCTTCAAACTCTGTAATTCTCGCTTTATGCAATTTTTTTAAAGAAGGTGATGTCATAGCGGCCTGAGCTTCGCCTAATTGATGCATTTGTTTTTCGAGCGTCGGAATAATATAAGTGCTTGTTAACTCAAGCAGGCTTGTATGTTCAATATCCAGAGTTTTAACGTAGCGTTCAACGGCGATATGATAACGAGATTCAATTTCTTCTCGCGATAATACTTTTGTATCGATCAGAAACTGCGTTAACTTCTTGTCTTTTAAAACTTCCAAAGCTTCAGGAGTTGTATTAAGAATCGGTAAGCCACGCTTTTTCGCTTCGGCTTTCCATTCGTCGGAATAACCGTTGCCACTGAAGCGAATCGCTTTCGTTTCTTTAACGATTCTGCGAATTAATTCCATAACAGCTTCGTCACGTTTTTTCTTTTTCAAAAGCTCCTTCAACTCAGCAGCAGACTCTCTGAATGCAGCAGCTACAGCGGCATTTAAGAAAGACATCGGAACAGCCACGTTCTGAGAAGAGCCGACCGCTCTGAACTCAAACTTATTTCCGGTAAAAGCAAAAGGGCTCGTACGATTGCGATCTGTATAATCTTTTGAAATATTTGGAATCTGACTGACTCCTAAATCAATGATCTGTTCATCAGTGGCTTTAAGGGCCTTGCCGGATTCAATGGAATTCAGAATATTTTCAAGTAAGCTTCCGAGAAATACTGAAATAATTGCCGGAGGCGCTTCATTGGCACCTAAGCGATGATCATTTCCGGGGCTAGCAATGGCTGCTCGCATGGCTGCAGCGTTACGGTGAACGGCGCGTAAAGTAACAGCTAAGCAAGCTAAAAAACGCAAATTCTGGTGAGGCGTGTGTCCGGGCTCAAGTAAGTTCTCGCCCTTATCGTTGGCCATTGACCAGTTGTTATGTTTTCCCGATCCATTTACGCCAGCAAAAGGTTTTTCATGAAGTAGGCAGACCATGCCGTGTTTCAGAGCCACTCGCTTTAATACTTCCATAGTGAGGAGATTGTGATCTGAAGCGATATTCATGTCTTCAAATATCGGAGCTAATTCAAACTGCGAAGGAGCCACTTCATTGTGCCGGGTTTTAATAGGAATACCTAATTTGTAAAGCTCAAACTCCGCTTCCTGCATGAAAGATTTCACGCGCGAAGGAATGGCTCCGAAATAGTGATCTTCTAACTGTTGACCACGGGCAGAAGAGGCGCCGAGAAGCGTTCTGCCGGTCATCAATAAGTCCGGCCGCAAGGCTGCAAAGTTCTTATCAACAAGAAAGTACTCTTGTTCGGCACCCAAGGTGGTCTGAACTTTTTTTGCATCGACGTCACCGACTAATTTCAGAAAATCAACGGCTTCATTCGAAAGGACGTCAACCGATCGTAATAAGGGGGTTTTATTATCAAGTGCTTGACCATGGTATCCGAAGAAAACAGTAGGTATACAAAGTGTTTTACCGTTTTCTTCTTCAATAATAAATAATGGAGAGGTGGGGTCCCAGGCCGTGTAGCCTCGGGCTTCAAAAGTAGAGCGCATACCGCCCGAAGGAAATGACGAAGCATCCGGTTCGCCCTGAATTAATTGCGAGCCCGTAAATCTTTCGATCACTCTGAGTTCTGAGTGATTCGCATGTTGAATTGAAATAAAAGCATCATGTTTTTCAGCGGTCAATCCGGTCATCGGCTGAAACCAATGACAAAAATGCGTAACACCTTTAGAAACAGACCATTCTTTAACCGCGGAAGCTATCGACTCTGCTGTTTCTTTGGGAAGTTTCTTTCCATTTTCTAGCGTCTTGATCAGATGCGAATAAGCATCTTTCGGTAATTTTTCACGCATGTGAGAAAGTCCGAATGTCATGCAACCGAAATATTCCGAAATCGGGGCTTCTTTACCGAATTGATCTTTGATTTTATCAATTTTTCTGACTGGGGCTTCAATGGAAGCTAAAAAGGCATTTGAACGAGAATTGGTACTGGACGTCGACGTCGTCGTATTCATAGGGGCTCCTTATGTTTTTCTTAATGAATCTGCAAAAAATGCGGCTCATTAAAATAGGTTGTTCGTTTTCTGACAGAACATAAAGCTCTGGCAAAAAACTCTGTATAGGTTAAGGACACTTACAAACAAAAGCAACGGCTAATCAGCAAACAGAGCGATGCAGCTTATTCCAAAACCCGTATTCTTTTTCCTTCTGAACCCTAAAGAAACGTTAAATTTTAGTACGGGCTCAAATCGAACCTCAACGCGCAATAGTGGAATTCGATAACTGGTACTGACATAACCCATCAATTCGGTAGCCATTGGCGGAAAACCAATTCCTGAAGAGAGCAGCGTGTCGGCGTGGGCCGGGTAAGCCGAAAAAGCGGTCGGAATTGCTGGCGTAAACAAGGACTCACCTTTTTGTATTTCACGCACGTTAGAATTCTTGATGTAAAAACCCCCACGCAAATCGATCCCGGCTATTAACAAGGGCGTTAACGTGCGTTTCATTTTTTCGAGCAATCCGTGAATTTCAAAGATGAAAGTTTTTTCTTTTCGATTGATTCCGAATAGAAAAGTTACTTCAGCAAGACCACCGGCGGCTAAAGTTCCTAAACCGGCGTTGGCTCCTAAGCCCACACCGGCGCTAACGCCTATTTCGTCGGATGAAGCCACGAGCTTAGCCTGTTTGAAGAAGGCGCGATTTACCGAATTGAGAATGCCGCCGATGGCTTCGCGGCCTTTTTCTTTCAGTGCTTTTCTTTCTGCCGGAAGCTGTGCAAGACGCTCTTCTTCTTCCTGCATCAAGCGCCGAATGATAACTCCCACTTCGCCTTCAGGAAGTTCTTCGCGCCGCGAGATGAGAACGTCTTTCACTTTTTTAAGAAAGGCGGCCGAGCTGACTAGGCTTCCGATAAAACCCCGGCCTTTATGAAGAATTATAGCCACTTTGTTGAGGTAAAGCACGCGACTCTGTTCGAAGAGAACTTTTTCGCTCTGGCTCAAAGATGCAAGGTTGGCAGCGGCTTCAAGCGCCGCATCTTCTGTTCTCAAATCAAGAGCTTGAGTGGCATCGGCAATAGTATAAGTATTTTCGGATGTGACGATATTTAGCTCTTCCGCAGAGGCAGAAAGAGAATAGACAACGAGGCATAATAAGGGAAAAAAAATACTGAATTTTGCCATCAACACGTCCCGTGTTCTCGAGAATTGCAGATTTCATTCCAACGCGAAGAAGAAACTAAGGCTTTTACGCTGTCATACTTTTTGACATTGGCCTAAGCCCGACTTAATTCAACCAGGGCCATTTCAGCAAAAAACTGACGTCGTCTTTCATTCATGAGTAGTGCTTTCATTGGTGCTTCTAGAGTTTTTAAAGTGCGTTTTCCATTGAGTGAAAACATCAGTATGCATTTGTCGTCTTCATACGGAAATAAAGCCAGAAAATCATCTTCATTAGAAAAAAGGTCTACACTAGGTGCTGTTTCTGATTGTTTAAAACTCCAGTTTTTCTTGAAGGTCAATTCTGAAGCCATCCGGCTATGGAGAAAGCCACCGGTTACAAAATCATAAAAAGTAAAATCGGTGGATTCGAGCTTTTCAACACACAATTTCGCAGCATCTGAAAAGTCACGCGTGACCGTGATGTTTTCTAAAACCTCATCTACTTTTTTTATCCAAGACGCCCACAGAGCCGTGTCTTTTTCTAGATAGCTCAGTTTTACCTCAACGTAGGGTAAGTGCACACGGTAACCGATTTCTATAGCGTTGTTTTCAGAATTAAGAGGATGTGCTTTCAGTGCCTCTTCAACCGCAAAAGCCACGTCGGATTCTCCGACTCCGATTGTGTCCCATGATTTGGTAACTATCTTATCAAGATTTTTGGTTTGCGCACTCAATATGTCGTGAATTTTATTTTTCCAGATCGCTTCTATTTCGCGGGGCGGTCCGGGTAATACATAAACGGTTCTTTTCATCACCTCAAATTTAAAAGCATTGGCTGTTCCCTCTGAGTTAAAAAGGATCTCTGCATTTTCCGGAAAGTAACACTGCTGTTTCTGCATTTCACGAACCATGAATCCTCGAGAGCTTAATCTCTCATTGATCTGCACCCAAGAGGCCTGGTCAAACTTCATCGGAATTCCCGACCACTCAGCTAACACATCTCTGGTGAAATCGTCAGAAGTGGGGCCAAGACCGCCGGTAACAAAAAGTAAATCATCTTCGCCATTAAGTTGCGTAGCTAGGTATTCAAGCGAATCAAGTATGATTTGTTTTTGATCAGGCACAGTCAGATGAATATTCGTGCTGATCCCGAGTTTTTTGAGTTTTTGTGATAGAGTTGACGCATTTCGATTTACAATTTGCCCTGTGGTTAACTCTGTTCCGATAGCTAAGATTGATGCTTTCATAAGCAATTCCTTGTCTTTAAAAAACTTTATCTGATAGAACATTACTGTTACAGTCAAGTCTTCAAAAATATCAGAGGTTTCTAATGGATAACTGGAAAAGTTTCGATCTTTTAAATCCGACATCGGAACATAAAATGTTGCGTGAAATGGTCAGGAGTTTTGTACGCTCAGAAGTTGAGCCTCAGGCGCATATTCATGATAAACAAGAAAAATTTAATTTGGCTTTATTTAAAAAGCTCAGCGAACTGGGTCTACTAGGAATTACTGTGCCGGAAAATTACGGTGGGGCCGGGATGGATGCAGTTGCGGTAGTTATTGCCCATGAAGAAATTTCCGCAAGTGACCCGGGTTTTTGTCTTGCCTACTTAGCGCATACTTTACTGGCCGTAAATAATCTGGCAGTCAATGGCTCTGAAGCTCAGAAGGCGAAGTATTTGCCCGGTTTGAGTAATGGAGAACTCGTCGGCGCTATGGCGATGTCTGAGCCGGACTACGGCACTGATGTTTTAGGAATGAAAACCACTGCGGTCCGTGATGGTGAATACTATGTTCTTAATGGCCGCAAGATGTGGATCACTAACGGAGCGGTTGACGATAGTAAAACACCTTGCGATTTTGTCTGGGTCTACGCAAAAACCGGAGAACAAAACGGACGGGCTTTGCTCTCTACTTTCATCGTTGAAAAAAATGATCCGGGTTTTTATGTGGGCCAGAAAATTATGGATAAATTAGGTATGCGGGCTTCAAACACCGCCGAGCTGGTATTTGAAAACTGTAAAATTCCCGCAGATCGCCGGGTGGGTAGCGAAGGTGATTCGATGAACCACATGATGCGTAACCTTGAAATCGAGCGCATCGGATTAGCTGCGATGGGCCTCGGCATAGCAAGACGTTCAATTGAAATCATGAATAAATATGCCGCTGAGAGGAATGCTTTCGGTAAACCCATAAACTCCTTTGGA
>JAYVIY010000340.1:0-8075 GCA_043769795.1 Pseudobdellovibrio sp.
GGGAAATCATGCCTTTTAAAATAATACTTGTACTATTAGTGTATCTCGTAAATTTAAAGGCCTATGCCGTTTACGACTACAATTTTCCGTTCAGCTTAGAAACCTACTCTGAAGTCAAAACACTTGATACCAGTTTGATAAAAAAATCTGATATTCGCAGTACGTTGCTAGCGGCAAAGGGTCAAACGAGCTTACTGAGTGATGCATTTAATCAGCAAATCACGCAGGCGCTTTTTAAAGTGATTCCGGTGGAGACTTCAGCCAACCAAAAGGGTGTTATTTTTGACGGACACCTTTTTACTAAGACCGGTATTTCTCATGCATCTGTTGATATGGGCCAAGAAAAATCAGCCGAAATATACAGGTCAACTAATGGATGCGGCGACGTTGAAATGGAATCTAAAATTCGTAAAGTGAACGATAGATTATATCTGATAGAAAAAAATTTTTCGGGTTGCGATAAGAAAGCTCAAGTTGTTTACACCTATGAATTTTATAAAAAAGAAAAACCGAAGGCGAATTCGGATTTGAAAAAGTTTTTGTACTTAAATGATTCCCAGCATCACATGCCTTACCGTTGGAAAGCCTCGAGTATTGAGTTCGGCGTGGTCGGTGATGATACGTTTTTTAGTTTGGTTTCAGAATCCTTAAAGACATATCAAAACCTTCTCAAAGATAAACTCAAAATCAGCTTTGTTAAAAAAGACTCTTGTGATTGGGTTTCTTCCGAACAGCACTGTATAATTCTATACGTTTCAAAAGAAAAAAAAGAAGACTCATCCATTCATTTTGCCGCCACCAATGTGCTAGCAAACCCAAGTTCTGGTGAAATCATTGATGCTGATATTTTGATGCGCAAAGCCGATTACGAGAAATGGAAAGAAACCTTAAGGCTCATGATCGACGAGCAAATCAAAAAAACGCCTGACAGCAAGGCGCAGCTTGAGCAGTATTACAACTCAAAAAGCTTGCAGTACTTAGTCAATATCGTCACTCACGAGTTCGGCCATGCCTTGGGTTTAGCACATAATTTTTCTGACAAGAACAAATCGATTATGGGTTATAACCAATTGTCCACTTTGGCAGATTACGACTATGATGCATTGAACGCTCTTTATAATTTAAAAAACAAGGAACGTCAGACCGCCGACTACGAATTGCTGAAGGCGCCTGTACAATGAACATACTCATATTATTGACCACACTTCTTTTTTCTTGTTCAGCATCAGCCTTATCTTGGAAACATAAAGTGGTAGGCCCCGTACTCTTAACCGATGAAATTATACTATCTGCTTACAAGAGCGAAATTGAACCGGAGATTCATAATGGAGTTACAGTTACAAACTACTTTAAAGAGTTTGATATAACCGCCCTAAAAAATAAAAAAGGATGTTTTGCTCCGATAATTAAAAAGTGGTTAGTCGAATCTACAATCTACATCCGCTCTAAAGAAGATAAGTCATTGGTTAAAGGACGGCCTCGCTGGCAAAAAATAGATGAATTTGGTTGTAATATTAAAACCGGTGATTTTAACACATGGGAAGGGACCCATCAGCACGAGTTGCAACATTACAAAATCAGAGATGTTGAATTAAAAAAATTCTGGCAAAAGTTAAAACAGCTCCTGACTTCAACATGTGAAAGCTCTCAAGATGCCGCTAAAGTGAAGATATTATCGGAGGTCGAATCTTTTTTAAGTCTCATTAAAAAAATCGACACGGAAGAAAATCCAAGAAAAGTAGAAAATCAATTTTATAAAACAGAATTCGAAAAACAGACGACCAAAAAATGTGATTAAGGTTTAAGGAGTCGCTGGCTCGAAAACTAAAACCAAAAAAAAACCAACTACTTACGAAGTGTAAATTTTTAAAGAGCTAATATATCTATGTATTTAGAAAAAATTGGCGGGATAAATGGGGCGAGTTTAGAACTTATTTACGACTCTTTGGGTGATTTAATTTCTTATACTCTCGAATAAACTGTTCAAACTTCTCAGATTCACCTTCTTTAGATGCCCATCTTTTGATCTTATCAAGGCTTATCGGATGCTTTTCACAGACCCACAAGGCATGAACTAAGCTACGACGATCATTCCAGTGAAACCAGGCAGCCAGTCGATCCATTACACATTGTGTTGGTGATAACATTGTCACAATCGAATTTCTTATTTTCATTTGTCCTTCGGGCTTAACTGGGATCTGATTTCCTATGGCAATTGGACCGGAACGAAACTCTACATATAACTTGGAATGAGGATGAGTAAAATAACGTCCCTCTTTTTGAAAACCCAGTTCTACCAATGCCTTTGTGATGGATTCATGTGAGTAAGGCGAAATGAAATCCAAATCATGGGAGGCATGCCGCTCATCGGTATAAATCGAAACGCAAGCTCCTCCTACTAAGACACAAGAAATGTCGTGCTTTTCTAGTTGGCGAACCACCGCCGCCGCAAACTCTTTGCGCTTCATTGTCTTGGTAATCTTCATAAGGGTTTATTTTTCTTTCGAGGCCGCATACGTTTCATAAAATACTTTTCTTGCTGATCAAGAGGCACATTCGAAAGCGCTTTTTGAAGTAATGCACTGAGTTCTTTTGCAAGCAGCCAAGATCTATTCAAGCTGTACACGCGAGTCCGACCTTTCTCCTGACCTAATAGAATGTCAGCTTGCTCTAATTTCACAAGAGTGCGGGTTACCTGAGTTTTACTGATTTTAAATGTATTAGCAATTTCCAGGGCGTAACTTTCTCCAAGGGCAGCTATAAGAAGCAAGCATTTTTCTGTCGTTTGGCTACCAAAAAGTTCCTTTAGCATATAATCCCCTAATATAGGTCAATATCGTCCTAAATTAGGGAAATATCAAGTCTAGACTTATTTTATCTATTAGACCTAATATAGGGCTTTATAGACCTATATTAGGTACATTTAAGATTCTGGCCGATATGGGGCAAATGGGACGAGTTTAGAACTTATTTATGCTCAAATGACTTGCTTTGTGACCCAATGTTGACAGAGTTTCCCTTTGTAAATGACGTCGCCCTTGAAGAAGAGATCTAGCTTTTCAGCTACTCTGACAGAACGTGAATTGCTCGGATCAATTAGAGCCATGATTTCTTTGAATCCGACATCGTCGAGTCCGTACCGGAGCATCCGAGCAGCGGATTCACGGGCAAAGCCCTTTCCCCAATGGGCACCGACGAATCGATAGCCGATGGCTAGCTGACCCTTAAAAGGATCTTCGCTCATTTCGAAAAGCCCGCAGACTCCAATCGGAATCATCTGACCTTTTAGAAACACACCAAAGCGGCCAATACCTCGCTTGGAAAACTGCAGCAAGTTCTCCTGAATGAACAATCGAGCCTTTGCCTCTGTCATGTTCTCGTAACGTCCGGTCGAAAAGTTATTAAGCCCAGGATCGCTTGAGAGTTCTATAAAAGAATGAAGGTCTTCTTCCTGCCATAAGCGAAGGGCTAGGCGCTCAGTTTCCAATTTCATAAAGCTAGTTTAGTCGTCGGACTCATGGTCGTCATCAAGAGAAAGTTTGATGGGCACAAAATGATAAGCTAGGCATTGAGTTCGAGACCCGTGCAGGCTCACCCGAAATATCGCATCTAACTATTTAACATTATTTAGAAAAAATTGGCGGAGTAGATGGGACGAGTTTAGAACTTATCTGCGTGTTATTTAATCTTATTCCAGATCTTTTTTCATCATCCTACTGGTTGTTTGAAATCCCGACTTTTCATATAGAGCAACAGCTGCAGCATTATGACCATAAACATGTAATCCGATAGATATACATCCCAATTTACGAGTTTCAATTTCTACCAGTTGCATAATTTCTTTCCCCAAACCTTTGCCACGATTTTCCTGTGTAAGCTCAATATCGTAAATAAACGTATACGGCTTCACACCATTCAGCTTTTTCGCCATCCAAAGAATACCGACTGATTTTTCAGAAGTTTCGTCAAAAACTGAATATAGAAATTGTTCAGGAGTGTCTAAACCTTGCGGAAGTAGCTTTGCATAAGAATCTTGAGAAGAGTGCTGCCGACGAAATAAAAATCATATTGGAAAAAAATATATAATTATTTGTATCAAATTGAGATTTAAGCAAGTGCGAGCTATACTCTACTAGGAAAACACCCGAATAGAAGATAGTGAGCAAATTTTTAAAGTGCCTTTTGGCTGTTGTGTTTATCTCCGACTTAGCTTTTTCGAATGATTTGGCAAATACCAGACATTCGCAGGACTCAGATAGCCAGACCACGCCTCTAACTACACTTAATTCTAATTCTTGCCCTGTGGCACTTAAAAAATTAGTCGAATCTGATTACGAAAGCAAGGGCGCAGTTTTGGGTTTAGTTTCTGTTAAAAGTAACGCTCGTGAATGCCAGAATAAGTTAAACGGCGCTCTTGGAAAAATAAATCAAATCTCAGATGTAAAGAATTTATCTCAAAAAGAAAAAGCCACATCATTTCTTGCCGATCATTTCCCACAAATCGGAAAAACCGCTGCAACGACAATTAATAATTGCAACACAAGCGAATCAAGTGATGATTTCATTATTAAAAGCCGCTATTACCATGCAACCAGTAAGCTTGAAGAAATGTCGAAAGGATTAGTTGACGAAATAGCCTATATCGATTCAATGATTCCAGCAGACAAGGGGCTGGCAAAGATTGCCGCGCGCTGTGAATCGTCTTATATCTATCCTGATTTAGCAAAAAAATGTAGAAAAAGTGCCAGCCTATCTTCGGCAGTTTGCTCGCAAACGCCTGAACAAAAACTGAACGATCTCACTAACAACACTATAAATATTATGGGCGAATATAGCGATTTAACAGAGATGTTAAGCCGTTGTGAACATAACGTACATGTTAAAATAAACAATCAAAAATCCTCTGATTGTGTTGGTATACGCAGGATCATGGAAACAAAAGTTTTGAAATACCCTTGGATAAATCTGCCGCAATTCCATTCCTTAAAGCAATTTATTAAAGGCCGGGCTCAGTGGTCAAAAGAAACTCAAGATAAAATGTTTTCTTACACGAAAGACCGGCTCACTCAATATTTAAATCAATCCCGTCAAGCTATGGTCGAACAATTTGATCGAAACCAAAACTATACAAAGTGTTTGTCAACTAACCATGACCTTAATCCCGCTGACTGCAATACCGAAAAAATTTCAAATATTTTAGATAAAATTCCAGACCCAAAAATTAATTTTGAAAAAAATCTGCGAAAGTTGGAAACACCAGAACATCAGGCAATGAGCAGCATATTTGAAACCGAGCAATGTTTATCGAAAAACCGTTTAGACCAGCAAAAGAAAGTTGACGTTATCAATACAACTACGGAAATTGGCGTGGCCGTCGCCGCAACAGTTTTTACTGCTGGAACTTATTTAGTAACTTCAACAGGCCTTAAAATTGTTCAGGGGATAAATAGGACCAATCAGCTGCGTCGGTTGTCGCAGGTCAACACGGGGCTAAACGCATTAGGTGCCGGGATAAATGTGAGCACCACTTTAGCCAAATGTCGCAGCACCGAGCTTATTACAAAGCTTGATCCTAGTAACGCCAGCGAATTAGAAAAACACAATGTTTGTCCTGATCCCAAAATTACCAGACTTCAAGATGAAGAAGACTCTTGTGCTACAGACGTTCTGTTATCGGCTCTGAATGTGGGCTCTTTGGGCGCTGGCCTTGGAATCATGGCAAAAGTTAATCTGAAGCGTAAAGCTGAACTTGAAGAATTCATCGAGCTTGTAAAGAAGCCTGGTAAGCAAAATAGAGATTTAAATTTTGCGAGCGCAATGACTCTTGATGAGCGAATTCAAGTTACTGAGGCTGTATTAGAGCGGAAGCTAACTCCTGAACAATTGAAAGCACTAAAGCGTGCTCACGAGCTTGGCCCCTATGATTTTGACCCCGATTCGCCGTTAACTAGGCAAAAAGATGAAATTTTAAAAACGGCCGGATTTACGCAAAGAGAGTCTGCAATTCTCAGAGGTAATGGAATTGCCGGTTCGTGGGGAACGGATGAATCAGCTTACCTAGGAAGAACTGTTAATATTCCAAGATCTGGTGGCAATCGATCAGTAGGTGAAATTATCGGAATTGCCGAAAGAGACGCCCAGGGAAATCCGACTAAATACAAAGTAGGCTGGTTTGAGGCCAGTGGTGAATATGGTACTAAAAACGTAAGAGTCGATGAGGCCATAATACAATATAAAGAAGGCGATAAAGTAAATTTTTTAAGAAGTGATAAAGTAACCTATTCTGAAGGAATGGTTATGAATAGCGGTTCAGATGAGAAAGGTCTGTTTTATAATATTATTTTTGAAGAAAATGGCGTCACCAAAACTAGAAAAAATTATTATAAAGAAGTGACCCACATCGATCCGGCACAATCGGCCGCTTTAGCTAAGGCCTCTCAAGAGGCAGCCGCATTGCGTGCAGCTGCAGCTGCAAAAGAAGCGGCAGAGAGAATTGCGGCAGAGCAACGGGCCGCTGCAGAGCGAGTGGCCGCAGTTGAACGACAGGCCGTTCGAGATCAACAAAGACCCCTGATTGCTGAGTTGAACAGTGTGGCTAGTTATAATGGCAGACTGAATAAGCTGGATGACGTCCGTTTGGCTATAGGAATGCCAAATGCATCCATTGAAGATTTAAAGCTGCAGGTGCGTCGTTTGTCTAAAAAATATTATCCTGATTTTTTACCTCCGGCCATCAAGTTAGAATCTGACGAGGCCATGAAGGCCGTAAATAGAATGATGGAAATTATTAAAGCTGCCGAAAAGGCACCTAAAAGTTCCAATATAGGGCTCAGAGAAATAAATACAAATTGCTAAATTTGCAGTTATTGAAGTCAATCAGTTCGCCGATTCGCGATTCCAAACCTGCGTGCATCCCAACAGTGAAAATCCGATAAATCCCGGACCTCCAGCATTTCACATCAGAATATTTTTTAAGCGAATTCAAAATCTGCATCCCCTATTATGCTTAAAAACCTTTGTGCGAATAATTGCAATTTATGTTTCACAGGCCTTTGGGTCCTAGATTTTTCTAGTTATGATCAAGGTACTAAGGGGGAAATAAGCCTCGAAGATTACAACAAGGCTGAACGCATGGCTATTATGCCATTTGAACAGCTTGAAAAGGGCATGGGTTGACGCTTTCAGGGACTAATTTGGAACCACTAATCATTATAATAACTAATGTTAAATTATAATTATAAATAATTGTAATTAATGATCTTTTTTGTATAAAAGTCTACTACTAACAAAAAACAAAGGAAAACAAATGAAATCCATTATCGTATTACTATCGTTATCGCTTTTATCCGGAATCGCCTACGCACAAGAGGCTCAAGTTATCCATCAATCAGAAAGCCCGACAGTTTTTAGTTGTCGCAGTCTTGAAAATGTTGATTCAGATATTAAAATTACCGGAAACGTTTCTATTGCATCAAATGCAACCAGCTTAAAAGTTTATGTTGCGAATAAATTAGTTGCAAAAGACCAAGGTTTTTTGGGTGCTGGTGTTAATTCGTATTTCGGAAGTAAATTTGATATCGCTTTTGATTTGAATAATGGCGCTGTTATAACAGCTAAACTTGCAAATCCGGTTCTTCAGGTCGGCTCTTCAGACTCTTTGGTCTGTAAATTTAAACATGGCTTACAGAACTCAGCACCGGTTTTTGCTAATTTACAGCTGAACGGTGTTACAAGAAATATGACGACGATCAATCCGCGCTTCAGCTCAATCGCTGAAGCCCAAGTAACTTTTAATAATACTTCGCTTCAATTGACGTTAACAAAAAAGATGCCAATTTGCCCGGCTGGTAGAATGTGTGCTATGGCTATGCCAGCGCCGATAGAAATTAATTTAGCAGTTAGACGCGTAGTTCAGACGGAATGTTCTATAAAATATATCGCAGCAACTCCTCCAAACGTAAAAAGTACCGTTTATGAAGAAGTAACTCTCGAAGACTTCACGCAATCGAAATGTATGACAACAATGGAATTACCCTACATCGCCGGAGTTCTCACTTATAAAGTATCTGGCGTAT
>JAYVIY010000341.1:0-2981 GCA_043769795.1 Pseudobdellovibrio sp.
TCGTAGGATCTGAAATCACCCAGAGATTTTTGCGCGTACTCAAGAGTTAAATAATTTTGCCAGTCGTTTAAATAAAAATAAATAATGAAGGCCGCAAGAACGCCGACCAACAAAGGCTTTATGTATTTCATTACCTATCTTCTGCCGACTCTTAGACTTTCACCGCGTTTCCAGCCATAGATTGACTGAGATTGTGTCCGACTCCAATAGAACATTAAAAGTACACCAATGAAAAATAGTCCGATGCTGAGCCACTGGCCGCGAGTCAGCCCCCAAAGTTGAAAACCAATCTGAATATCAGGCTCGCGGAAATACTCATTGAAAATACGAGACCCGGCATAAACAATTGCAAAACTGGCCGCTACGAAACCCGGTTTCCGAGATTTTCGCGCCAAGAAAAAAAGTACGAGAAATGAAAACAAACCCTCCGTCAAAGAAGCCAGTAGTTGGGATGGATAGCGGGGGTCGAGCACAGGTTCAATGAGTTCTTTGATAGCCAGATTCTTATTCTGAATTTCGTGGATGATACGATAAAGCGCCGAATAGACTTGTTCTCGCGAAGCCGGATCTGATCTAAAATTAGATAATAATTCGCTCCATTTGCTTTGCGGGATTCCCAATTTATCAACCACACCTGACAACGAGGCCAGACGATCAAAACTGTAATTTGGCCAATTAATAATATCCGATGGAAACTTGACCGAGTAAGGAAAATCAGCCGGAGCAATACGGCCAACCAATTCACCATTGATAAAATTGGCAATGCGTCCGAAGAAAAAACCTATCGGGCCGGTAATGGCCGCAAGATCAAGAAGATAGGTGTAGTTAATTCCATTCTTCTTTGCAAAAATAATTGAAGCAATAATAACGCCGATCACTCCGCCGTGGCTGGCCATCCCACCCTCATTAACAGCCAGAACACCCCAGAACGGAAAGCCCGATTTAAAACTCAGAAATAGACTGGGATCATAGAAAATACAGTAACCCAAACGGCCGCCGGCCAAAACTCCGATGGCTGCGTAAGTAATAAAATCACCAACCATACCGGGCAGAAGGCCACCCCGCTGACGCCCCGCAAGCCATACAATCAATTGATAAGCACAAATAAAACCCAACATATATGAAAAGCCGTACCACCTGAATCCGAATTGATCTCCCCAAATCGAGGTATCGGGAAGTTTCAAAATAAAAGGGCTTAAATCATGAACATAGGCCATAAATTCTCCAGAAGCTGATTGGTTATAGAGATATCTTTGCTTGGCTAAGGAAAATGGTCAATGGTACAAATACTTTTATGACGACTAAAAAAGTTTCTGAAATATTTAATCCGGAACGATGGAAAACTGTAGAAGGTTTCGACTTTACCGATATTACTTACCACCGAGCGCTAGATCAGGGCACTGTTCGAATTGCCCTTAACAGACCCGAAGTAAGAAATGCCTTCAGACCGAAAACCGTTGATGAGTTATCTATCGCGTTAGAGCATGCCCGTATCAGTGCTGATGTGGGCGTTGTATTATTGACTGGCAATGGTCCATCGCCAAAAGACGGCGGCTGGGCATTTTGCTCGGGTGGCGACCAGCGAATTCGCGGAAAAGACGGTTACAAATATGAAGGTGCCGACAGCAATGGAACAGGTTTAACTGAACAAAACAAAGTTGATTTAGCAAAACTCGGACGTCTGCATATTTTAGAAGTTCAGCGCCAGATTCGCTTCATGCCAAAAGTGGTGATGGCTGTTGTACCAGGTTGGGCCGTTGGCGGTGGGCACTCGTTGCATGTTATCTGCGACTTAACCATCGCTTCAAAAGAACATGCCATTTTTAAGCAGACTGATCCCGATGTGGCCAGTTTTGATTCCGGCTACGGTTCAGCTTATCTTGCACGTCAGGTGGGTCAGAAAAAAGCCCGAGAAATATTTTTCTTAGGTAGAAATTACGATGCACAGACCGCTTTTGAAATGGGAATGGTCAATGAAGTCGTTCCTCATGTAGAACTCGAAAATGTGGCGCTTGAGTGGGCCGCAGAAATGAATTCAAAGTCACCGACAGCAATGCGCATGTTAAAATTCGGATTTAATATGATTGACGACGGACTTGTCGGACAGCAGATTTTTGCAGGAGAAAGTACACGCCTTGCTTATGGTACGGAAGAGGCTCAGGAAGGCCGCGATGCTTTCGTCAATAAACGTGAAAAGAATTTTAAAAAAATTCCGTGGAATTATTAAAAAGCACCAGGCTAAAAAGTCACAAAATCATTATCAATATGAGACGCTTTCGTTTGCAGCCAGTCTGCCTCAGAAATCGTGGTAAAATAAATGAATGAAAACACGTATCTGTTCACTACTAATTTTGCTTCTACTCTCTTACAACGCTGAAGCGCAGACCGCCAGCAAGCGGCCCTGGCTGCTATCTCAGGGCGCTGCAGCCCGAGAGGCAAAACGATTTACGCTTCAGGAATGGCTCGAAGGTAAAGAAAAAAGAAACATGATGGACATGTGGCTCAGTATCAACACCCCTTCACCATATGAGTTCTCAGTTAGTGCAGCTTTGCAGAATTACAATTTAGAAACATCGAGTGCAGGACTGAAGACCACGCAGGCCAACAGCGTTTACACCGGTGAAATTTCAGCTTATGCCACCTTCGTGGGTCTTTCTGTAGAGCACACAAACAATCAACCTGAAAACTTCAGCGACTTAACCGGCATGTTCAATGTTCGGGTTTTCGGGAATACACTGCAGGGCTCACACCTGACTTTGCACTATGGTTTAAGAACGCGAACATCCGCAAACTATCGACTGAATCAGCCTTTTCCTGCTGCAACCCTACAAATATATTTTATCAAATTTTTCGGAGTGCAGGGAAACTACCGCGCTTATGCCAACACCACAGAATCTTTCTATGGAACGACAACTATGGATGAATTCAACTGGGGGCCATTTATTGAATACGGAGATCTGCGCCTGTTCGGTGATTTTTAT
>JAYVIY010000342.1:0-2972 GCA_043769795.1 Pseudobdellovibrio sp.
GCGATATAAACCATAAACATCAGCGACATCATCGCAAGAAGTAAGGCAATTCCTCTTTTTTTAGAGCTCTTGCCTAAGGGGTTATATTTAAGTCGTGAAAGAATTTGCGGAAGCATTACATATCTCCTTGTCCGGGAACGCTAGGAACATTTTGCGTACCGGTGGCGGCCTTCTCTGCATTGTTCGGAAAATGCACAGGCACCACAAACTGCATGGAATAGGTCTTCGCTTTTTTCTCGATTTCACGTTCGATAGTCAAAGATACCTCGACTGCATCCGGAAACAGTTCACGGGTTCCGGCATCAGAAGAAGTGCTGGTTGAATTCCAGGTGCTGACCCAATCCTGCTTTGTTCCTCCGATAAATCTCAATTTAAACTCGGTCACATTTTCCAGCATGACCATTTCGTTGCCGCCGGTTTTGATATCATCGTCGAGCAAGATCTGAGTTCGGCGATACAAACACTGGCTGGATTGTTTGGTCGTGAGATTGTTGCAGGCTTTAAGTGAATAGCCGACTTCTACAAAATCAGCCTGACTAATATTTGAAATGCTTCGTCCGCTGTTCATCGTAACGAAATTAACTTCCGTGTCGGTCCCTACGAAATTCGTTGTGGGATCACCACGTTTAGTCTGGCGCGGCGGCGGCGGAGCAACCGGTGGCTGAGGAGCCCCTGCAACGGCGGGTACTTTCGGTTTTAAAACGAGATCCTGAATTTCTTTTTCAAAATCCCGGTGATGAAAGGCCATGGAAATGTCTGTTTTGATCATTCGCATTGAATCTCGTAGTGCAGAAACATCGTCCACTTCGCTTTGAATTTTAGTTCGAGCCTTCAGCGCCCGACTGATAACTTGGGTAGAGAGAATGGTTAGAGTCGAAAGTATTGTTACAGCTAATATTACTTCGAGTAGGGTGAAACCATTTTTTGATTGAATCATTTACCGACTCCTCCACCCAAGGCTGGTAGCGGAAGTGACTTATTATAATCAACCATGTAGATCGTTACATCGGCCACCAAGGGTTTTTTACCTTCGGTAAAGGTGACACTGACGTTGACCTCTTTAATGCATTTACTTAAAAATTCGGTATAGGTGGTCATCAGTGTCATCAAAATCGGATCGGCGCCGCCGGGTTGCGCGGTCAGCATAGCTGAAAGGTTTGGCATTTCAAATTTTTTTGATCTTAATCTCCAAGTGTACTGTGGCAGCTCACTACCAAAATTGTCTTCTTTTTCTTCAGGAATAGATTCGAGCGATTTGTTTTTATATTCGCGTTCGATTTCAGTCACTTTGCGTTCAAGCAGCGAAGCAATCTGAACTTGAACCTGAGTTTTTCTCAATCGGCTATAAGTACTGGCCCAGGAATTAGTCAGAATAAACAAACCCGATGCCATCACCACCAAAGCCAAAACCACTTCGAGAAGAGTAAAGCCCTGTTTATTTTTTTTCTCTGATCGCAGCTTAGTTTCCACAGCTAAATGATAGCCTGACATTTTACTATCTGGCGAGTTCTTTTAAGAGCTTTGCCTCAGGTATAACATCAGAATGCCCGGTGAGTGGATTGTAAACCAGAGTCCAAGTGTTGCCCTTAGGATCATCGATTTGAATGGCTGCTGTTTCTATAAGTCCCTGCGGAAAGAAATGAATGTAAGCTAATCCATCCGTGATGGTCAGATCTAAACTTCCACTCTCGATCAGCTTAAACTTAAAACCACTGGGTAAGGTTTGCTTCTTCTTAAAAATACTGGTGTCGGCCTGAAAATCAGGAGGTGGTTTGGGTGCATTTTTGTCTGGATTTTTAGCTTCTTCGCGTTCTCGTTCATACTTGGCCTTGTCGACTAATACGACCTTAGTGGATCTTTCAACCCACCAGCTTTGTTGTTTTTCGGTGAGGTCAAACGCAAGCCTGTAAGTCGCCCCGCTAAGCTTAGCGCGGCTTTTTAAATCTTTGCCGGCCACGATAAAATCTCGAAAAACTCTTCGGGTATCAGCTTTTTTGTCGAATAATTTGGGGGCAGCAATCGCAATAATTGCGCCGATTATTGACAGAACCACCGCGATTTCTAAAAGTGAAAAGCCTTTATTGTTTTTAAACTTATGAGCGATAATCAATTCTGATTATTCTTCGCTAGCAGTTGAATTCGTTGAAAAAATGTCTTTATCGGGACCTTCTCCACCTTCTTTTTTGTTCTTACCCAGGCTCTTTAAGTTGTATCCGGCACCAGAAACCTCGAAAGAAAAATCAGACTGCCACTCGTCTTTCAGTAAATTTTTTGAATTTTTATTACTTGTCCAGTTTTTGCAATCCGGAGTGTCGCTAACCATAAATTGAAGGCTACTCGGAAGTTTTCCGCAATCGGCTTGATACTCATTTATTTTGTTTTCTATTTCACCCATTTTAATTTTAGTATTACGAACATTGGCATTATCGCGACCTTCTTGGATGCGTGGTAGAATCAGGGCCATGATTCCACCGATAATAACTAGAACAATCATAATCTCAGCCAGTGAGAAACCTTTATTGTTGAGACCGGTTTTTTTTTGATTTAATTGCTTAACTGAAAATAGCATAAAATTAACTCCTCGATTGATAATAGAATTTAACCTAATTTTGATGTGAGTTCAAACATTGGAACAATAATTGAGATGACGATAATAAAAACGACAGCTCCTATCAGGAGCGTCATAATCGGGTTTAACAGGCTGGTAATCGAATCAACCTTTGATTTCACTTGGAAGTCATATGCATCTGCAACCAAGGTCAGCATATTTTCAAGATCACCGGTTTTTTCCCCGATATTTACCATATGTACGACCAGTGGGGGGAAGTGACCCGACTTTTTGAGTGGACCGGCAATTGATTCACCCTCAGATATGTTGCTTTTTGCTTCATCAATCGCTAGCGCAATAACGTGATTATTTACCACATTACGGACGATATCCATTGCATTGAGCATTGGAACTCCGCCGGTCA
>JAYVIY010000343.1:0-18822 GCA_043769795.1 Pseudobdellovibrio sp.
CTGACTTTAGTCAAACTGGTTAAATTTTACATGGAATCAAATGGTTTTAGCCGTTTAGAAAGCCTATTTGCACGCCGATAAGAGATCTGAATGGACTACCTAAAAACAAATCTAAAATGGGAAGATTTTTTCGCAAGAGAGTCTGCTGAGCTCTCCGAAAAAATGCAAACCCTTGAAATGGAAGAGCTGAGTAAATCCAAAATCCGTTTATCTTTAGAAACAAAGATTCTAGGATGGGAAAAATATGAGGCTTGGGTTCATGAAAATCTTGGTTGTGCAAGTTTAAGATCCGAAATCTCGGAGTCCGATTTGGACTCTGTTCTTGAAAATCTTCAATCGACTATTAACAATAATTCGACCTTTGAATTCTGGGGTGAGGATCTCATACCAGTTACTTCATGGGAAGATCAGATTATTGTTTTTGGACTCGAGTACAATGAAAATTTGATCTCGTTACCGAATCATATCTTTATTTTGACTCCGCCTGAAATTCTGACAGCCATTTCAAAGAAACTCTCGAACTCAATAGGTTCAGAAATTGCTCAAAACGAAAACCCTGAAAGATTGGATCTTACCAATTCAGGCATTGAAGGCTTGGCAATGGAAACCCAACCTTTGAGCTTTAACTTTAAAGATTTACAGAGAACTCTTGGAACTTCTGAATTCACAAATACACAACCGATAGTTTCAGAATTAACCAATACTAAAAAAATTGAATCTGATTCAATGGACTCAAAATTCAGCCCCCCTGAACTCACTATGACAACCTCGATAAGTCAATTTAAAGACACAAGCCCATCAGACGGTCCAAAACATAAAACCGAAAGAGAAATCTGGGAATTTATAAAGGAACGCCACAACGAATACATTTTTGAAGTTAAGAAACAATTTACAGCCTATCTTGTACTGAAGGTCGACTATGACAAGACAAGGGTTTTTAAAATGGATCCGGATTTAGCCAAAGACAATGTTAATGAGCAGCTCTTCAATTACAGCCTGCGCGAAGAGAATCCTTTCAAACGAGTTTTTGAAAGCGGCCAATATGAATCGTTCAGTGTCAGTCAGCTCGGACTGAATCTTAAAAACTTCAAATACGCTTGTATCACAGCATTGAAATCAGGGCCTAAAGTTGTGGGTTTTTTAGTCGGATTTAAAGACACTAATCTATCCGAAATTGACCAACTCTTACTCGAAGAACTCGCAAACGAAACCGCCTCTTAATTGATTCTGTAAAGATCGACAAGCCTGACATTTTCATTCTCAAGATTAATTTGAATCATTACAAGCGGCACACCCTGAGGATAATCTGAGGTCTTTATGCGATCTGGCCATTCTATGAATTTGTAATGGGATTCTGTGTTCAGCAAATCATAAAAACCGGAAGACTCAATATCTTCTTCCGATTCAAGTCGGTAAAGGTCAAAATGATCAATAGTAATATCTTTGCTCGAATAGCGATGATGAATAGAATAAGTTGGCGACTGCACAAGTTGAATTCCAAAAACTTTGCAGAAATTTGCAACTAATGTGGTTTTTCCCGCTGACAAACCGCCTGACAACAAGACAATAGAACCCTTCATCAAAATGTTTACTAATTTTTCTGCGAAAATGTTGAGTTCCTGTTCGGTATTGATCTGAGTCGAATAGAAAAGGGTCATTTAAGTTTTTCAAGCATTTTCTGAATAGATTTTTTTAAGCCCAATTCAAGAGAGTAACAAATAAGCGAATGGCCGATATTAACTTCTTTTAGATAGGGCAGTTTTTTTATCAATTTTGCATGCTGAAAATCGAGTCCGTGCCCCGCATGCACCCGCATTTTTAGGTCATGAGAACGCTGCGCACAGAGTTTCAATTTATTCCACAATTGCTTTTTCTTTTTGCCTTCGCTACTGACCCAATGCCCGGTGTGAAACTCAACTGCGTCGGCACCGGCCATGGCTGAGGCACTTACCTGCTCGGGATTGGCATCGATAAAAAATGATACCTTAATTCCATTGCTTTGCAGCTGTCCTGTGTGAGATTTAATCTGTTCGAAAACACGCAAAATATTTAAGCCACCCTCGGTGGTGAGCTCTTCACGTTTTTCGGGCACAAAACAAACCCATGCCGGCTTATTTTTAATAGCGACTTTTAACATTTCTTCTGTCACTGCCATCTCAAGATTTATCGGGAGTTTAGATTTTTTACATAGTTGAACCACATCGGCATCCTGAATGTGACGTCGATCTTCACGCAAATGAATCGTAATCTGCCGCCCTCCGCCCTTTTGGACAATCTTAGCTAATTCTAAAAGATCCGGGTAACTCGTCGTCGCTCCGCGAACCTGCCTTAGCGTGGCCGCATGATCTATGTTTACCCCAAGTGAAATTTTCTTTCGAAAAAGAACTGGCATCACGAAATCTCTTTTTCGAGAAAATGTGCCAGTTCTTCGGCAATTTGATTTATTTTTTTCTTATCAGGCCCCTCTACTAGAATTCTGATAAGTGGTTCGGTTCCCGAATAGCGAATGAATATTCGCCCTTCGCCTTTTAAAAGCAGTTCTTTTTCTTTTACTAAGTCTGCATAACCCTTGATATCTGCAAGTTCCACCCGGCTTCGGACTCGACAATTGATTAATACTTGAGGCACATCTTCAAAAATGTCAGCCAGTTCACTCATCTTTCTCTGGGTTTCCTTCATCACTGAAAGTACATTTAAAGCGGCTACTGTGCCGTCACCAGTGGTCGTTTGATCAAGAAATATAATATGGCCCGATTGCTCGCCGCCCAAACTGTAAGAGCCTCGTCGCATTTCATCGACCACATGTTTGTCGCCCACATTTGTGGTGATGACCTTAATACCATGCTCTCTCATTTTTTTTTCAAGACCAAAATTACTCATCTGCGTCACAACAAGAGTGTCATGGCGTAGTTGTTTTTTGTTTTTCATATGAATTGCACATATAGCAAGAATATGATCCCCGTTAATAAATTTTCCTTTTTCATCAATCATGATCAATCGGTCTGCATCACCATCAAGAGCAATTCCGACATCGGCGCGATATTGAACCACGGCCTGCGAAATTAAACTTGGGTGAAGTGCTCCAACTTTGTCATTGATGTTGACACCATTAGGTTGGTTTCCTACATGAATCACTTCAGCGCCTAATTCTTCGAAAATGGCCGGCGCAACTTTATAAGCCGCTCCGTGAGCGGTATCTAGAACAATACGCAATCCATCGAGTGTATATTCAAGAGGAAACGCACTTTTGGCGTAAACAATATATCGACCTTGAGCATCTTCAATACGCTTTGTTCTTCCTACTTCTTTTGAGGGCGGAAGCATTCTTGAAAGGCTGTCGTCAGCCACAAGACTTTCGATACTTTTCTCGAGACTATCATCCAATTTGAAGCCATCCGGACCGAATATTTTAATTCCATTATCTTGATAGGCATTGTGAGAGGCCGAAATCACAATTCCAGCAGCGGCTCGCATCGTACGGGTCAAGTAACCAATTCCGGGCGTGGGCAAAGGCCCTACCAATTGAACATTTATACCCATTGAATTCAGACCACTGGCCAAAGCCTGTTCAATCATGTAGCCGGACAAACGGGTATCTTTTCCGATCACCACTTTGTTAGCCTGTGAGGGAGACGAAATTACTTTTTTGCGAATGAGATGCCCAATAGCCTGACCAATCTTAACAACCACTTCGGGGGTCATCGGAAATTGATTTGAAGTGCCCCTTATTCCGTCGGTACCAAATAATTTAGTGGAGATAGAAGGTGGTTTTGCCATATTATTTTCTTTCTTTTTCCCGTTGTACAATCTCAACACGAATTGTACTTGGTTTTATACCTATAATTTTAATTCCTTTAGGAACATCAATTTTAGATGCATTCATGTCGACATCATAGAATCCAGCCGGTTTGTCTGAAAGATCGAAAGCCAAAATTTGTGATGATTCACGGTACTTTTTAAGAATTGGCTGCGGACCAGAAACCTTTACTTTGAGTTGCGCACTGGACTGCGCCGCAACGACCAAAGATTCAGAGGTAACAAAATCAAGCTCAAGATCTTTGGTAACTATAAAGTCACGCTTATTAAGAATCGAAAGCCACAAAATCAAAGAAATAAATAATGCAACTACCTTATATGAAAAATTATCGAGTAAACTTGATTTTATACGTTCGATATTTTCAGGCTTAGTATAGCGTTTCACGGTGCAACCTCAGGATGAAAAGCTTTGTACTTAAATCCATAGGCTTCGTAGAGTGCCTGCCGAACCTCAGACAATTCTACATTTGGATTCATGTGACCTGAATGCACCAAACTAATCGATTTTGTCTCTTCAGAAACAACCAGAACTAACGCATCGGTTTCTTCGGTTAAACCGATCGCTGCGCGATGCCGAGTCCCTAAATTCTTATCGATCGCCGGATTTTTACTGAGCGGCAAGAAACAACCGGCTGAAACTATTTTTCCACCCCGTATCAGAACAGCACCATCATGCATGGGCGCCTGTGGTTGAAAAATAGATTCAATAATTTCAGCGGAAATTTTAGAATCAAGTTCAGTGCCCATTTCAATATGATAATCGACAAGAATGTCTTTTTCGATAACGATCAAAGCGCCATATCCACGTTGGGCAATTGAAATCACACCTTTGGCAATTTCTTCAATCAAATGAGTTTCCATGACAGAAGATATCCCGGTGAAAAGCGGATGACTTCCGATATGTGACAATGCCCGTCTGATTTCACCTTGAAATAACACCACAAGAATCACAAACAGGTTTGAAAAAAACTTTTCAAGAATCCAGTTGAGTGAATGAAATTCAAACCACTGACTCATCACAAATGAAATAGCTAAAATACCGAGACCAGAAAGCATCTGAATTGTGCCGGTTCTTTTAATGAGAATGAGCGCACGATAAACAATCAACCAAACCAGAAAAATATCAAAAATGTCCTGCCACCTTAAGTGCTGCAGGACAAAAGAAAGATTTTCAACGAGGTTTGATATTACATTCATGTGGCCGGAGCAGGTTTTCTATTTGCAAGAGTCTCTGCATCAGTTGCTTTGTCATTACTCGAAACAGAATCTATACCGCCGCTTTTACGATTAATTCTGATTTTTTGAATTTCAGAAACAGCGGCACCTTTAGCAAGGATATCCACTTCATGACCGTCGATCGTTTCATACTCAAGCAAGGCCTGAGTGATTCTTTCTAAAACATCTTTGTTAGCTACGATTAATTCCATTGCCTTTCTATAGCCTTCATTGATTATTCTGGAAATTTCAGCATCGATTTCCTGGGCCTTTGATTCTGAATAATCTTTTGATTTCTGTCCATAGCTCATTCCTTGAAACACCGGACCATCACTTTTCTCATAGGCCAACGGACCAAGAGGACTCATACCCCACTCACAAACCATTTTTCGGGCCAGAGATGTGGCTCGTTCAATATCGCTTGCAGCACCCGTCGTGAAGTCTTTAAAAATTAATTCTTCTGCCGCTCGACCGCCGAATGCAAAAGCAATCCAATTTTCTGCCTGAAGCTTTGAAAAACTTAAGGCATCTTTTTCAGGTAAAGTTTGGGTTAGACCTAAAGCCATGCCCCTCGGAATAATTGTTACTTTATGAATAGGATCAAGACCCGGAAGTAATTTGCCAACGAGAGTATGACCGGCTTCATGGTAAGCGGTTGTTTTACGATCTTCTTCACTGATCACCATCGATTTTCTTTCGGCACCCATAATTACTTTATCTTTGGCTTTTTCAAAATCTTCCATTTCAAGATACTTTTTATCGGTTCGAGCAGCTACAAGCGCCGCTTCATTCACTAAATTTTCAAGATCGGCGCCAGACATTCCTGGTGTGCCTCTTGCAATTTTCGATACTTCCACATCAGGGCCTAGAGGAGTCTTTTTCATATGAACATTTAAGATATGTTCGCGTCCCTTAAGATCGGGTTTACCAACAACAACACGGCGGTCAAAACGACCTGGTCGCAATAGCGCTGGATCAAGAACGTCAGGTCTATTTGTTGCGGCAATCAAAATCACGCCCTCAGTCGACTCAAAACCATCCATTTCAACCAATAATTGATTCAAAGTTTGTTCGCGTTCGTCATGACCGCCACCCATACCGGCTCCACGATGTCTTCCGACCGCGTCAATTTCATCTATAAAAATCAAACAAGGTGCACTTTTCTTCCCCTGCTCGAACAAATCTCGAACACGGCTGGCACCCACACCGACGAACATTTCAACGAAATCAGAACCAGAAATCGTAAAGAATGGAACCCCTGCTTCACCAGCAACGGCGCGCGCTAAAAGTGTTTTACCTGTTCCCGGAGGGCCAACAAGCAAAACACCTTTTGGTATCCGTCCGCCTAATTTTGTAAATTTTTTCGGATCTTTCAAAAAATGGACTATTTCTTGAAGATCATCTTTCGCTTCATCGACTCCAGCGACGTCCTTAAACGTGACCCGATGTTTATTTTCAACTAATCGGGCACGCGACTTACCAAATGACATCGCTTTTCCGCCGCCGACTTGAATCTGTCTCATTATAAAAATGAACATTCCCACGATGAGCAACAAGGGTAACCAGTTAATCAAGATCGAAGAAAGCATGCCATCCGATTGTGCGGTTTCATAATTCGGCGTAATTCCGAATTTTTGCATTTCTTCATACCCCTTGTCAGAAATATTTCCTGGAATTTGAAATTGCGTTCCTGCATACTTTTCTTTGAATTCAGCTTTAATTTCACCGCGGATTTCCCCTCGGTCCTGGATAAATACCAGCTTTTCCGGCACAATTTCTTTTAGTTCAGCAGCACGTAGCAGTTTTGAATAGTTAAAATCAGGAATAGATTTTTGATGTTTTACATCCCATTCCCTGAACATAAATATTGTTAATACGATTAATGCAAACCAGAGTGCGAAGGTTTTTTGGTTAGCTTTCATTTAGACCCCTTTCAAAAAGTACGAAGAACTACTACTGTAGCACGATATAAGACGCATTTATAACCCATTTTTTTCCTACAATCATAAATGTGATATCTTTTTGATTATTGTCGAGCCTTTTTCTGATTTCTTCTAACTGTCCATTGGTAAAGCTATGGATTTGATGCTTTTTTAGGAACTGCGCCAAAGCTCGTAGTTGATCACTTTTAGATAATGACACATACCATTGACGTTTCAAAACAAAACTTCCTTCAATTATTTCAAATTCCAGTTCAAACGACTGATTTTCATTCGCCGCTTCGCTTATTTTCAAAAGTGATTTTGCCAGATTCTTGCTCCCAGACTCGACCTTTGCATCAAGTTCTTTTAGCCAATTTTCTCTGAGCCAATTACGCAAATAAACTTCTTCTGAATTCGAAGGATCTTCCAACCAGTCAAGTTTCAACTTCTGAGCATAATCAAGTAATTCAGGTTTACTGAACCCGAGCAGTGGCCTGAAGATTTCTTGATTCCACATCCTAAAAGCTAAAAAGCCGTCCAGTGCTGTTCCTCGAATCATTTTCAACAGCATAGTTTCAAGCCGGTCGTCTAAATGGTGAGCTGTAACTAGGACTTCGTCTGAAGATTTTAGGCTTCGCAAGAATCTCCACCGCGACTTACGCATTTCATCTTCGCTGACCAGAATTAAATTGCTTCGTTCGGAGCGAAAGACCACATTACTTCTTCCGAGCACAGAAATCTTATGTTTCACCATTTCAAGACACTCATCCCGAAACTTTTCCTGAGTTTTATTTTCGGAAGTTCCATGATGAAAGTAGGCAATAACTATCTCGGCATTGGGCTTCAGTCGCAAAAACACCTCGAGAAGCAGCATTGAATCTAAGCCTCCCGAAACGGCCAAAATAAACTTATTTTTTGAATCCAGTTCATTTTCTAAAAACTGCTTCCAAACGCAATGCTCAAACTCAGTCCAAATCTCACTCATAAACTGGAAACAACTTTTGTCTGGGTGAATTCGAAGTAAGACTCATCGCCCAATTCACGGCCAAGGCCAGAATTCTTTGTTCCGCCGAAAGGTAAGCTTAAATCTGAAATTATAACTTCGTTGACTGCAACTTGACCGGCTTCGATGGCTCCGGCTATTTTTTTTGCTCGCTTAAGATCCTTTGAAAACACGCCTCCTGCCAGACCGAAATCAGTCGCATTAGCGATCTGAATAGCTTCGTTTTCCGACTCAAACGGAAACACCAAAAAAATCGGACCAAAAAATTCCTGATTTGCTAACCACCGGGAATTGGATTCGACCAAATAAATTTGTACATCGAAAAAGGCGGATTCCGGACTTTGATTATGTGACTTTGAATAAATAAGTTTTGCTGTAGTATTTTCTTTAAGACTTTGTACCTGCAATGACAATGAGTCCTTAAATCGCGTATGAGCAAGCGGACCGAGCTCAGCGGTTGACTCTATCGGGTCTCCGAAACTGTAAGATTCAACTTCTGCTATTAATAATTTCAGAAAAGCCTCTAGTACCTTTTTGTGAACCAAGATACGTTTTACCGAAATACATGATTGCCCGCAGTTGAGCAGTCTGCCCTTAGCTAGCTTCTGGGCAGACGAATTCAGATCGGCATCATCGCAAACAATGTAAGGATCACTGCCACCGAGCTCAAGAACTGCCTTTTTAAAATAACGGGCCGCATTTGCATAAACATTTCGACCTGCATTAACAGATCCCGTCAGCGACACGCCACCGACTTTTGAATTAACAAGAACAAAATCTGTCATATCATGACGAATAAATTCATTAAGCAAAACCGGAAAATCAAAAACACCTTCAAAAATTTCTTGTATTGCCATTGCTGAAACCGGCGTAATTTCAGAGTGTTTGAGTAAAATCGTATTTCCCGCAAGTAAGGCCGGAATTGCCATTCGAATGACCTGCCAGAAAGGATAGTTCCAGGGCATAATAGAATAGATCACTCCGACAGGTTCATGAGTAACAACTGAAACCAGACTTCCGGTGACCACCCTTGGATTAAGAAAATCGAGATTCGAAGAACAAGCCCTGACGATTGTAGCTCTACACTTCTCAATTTCAGCCAATGATTCTTTCAACGGCTTTCCCATTTCAAGAGTTATTATCTCAGCGAATGCTTCTTTTTTGGATTGCAACCTATCGGCAACAACGAACAATTTTTTCTGACGATCTTTTGGCTTCAACTCTTTCCAGCTTAAAAAGCCTATACTGAGCCGATCGATTGCACGGAGAACGCTTTTCTCTGACGCATATTCATATCTGCGCCTGGGATTTCCAGTGAAGGGGTTCTGTGTGCCGAAAGACATTATTTGGGCGTACTTTCCTTCTTCAAAATTTCAATTTCAGCCGTAACTTTAAATTTATGTGTTTCTGCAAATTTTGAAAATTCTTTAATAAAATCAATTTTGTGAATTAAAGAAATCATTTCGTTAGAAACTTTTAAAGTTATATCATCTTTGGCTTTGAGAGCCTGCCCGACAACCGTCCCGATAATCTCCTTAGAAATTTCTGAAGGAGAGCCTGAAGAAATAATTTTCTTCAGGGCATCACCTAACTTTTCGGTGGTTGACGAAGATTCGTTTTTAGAATCTTTCTTTTCGGATTTGTCATTATTTGCCATAGATCTGTTTTATTCTTTTTTTAAAATTCGTAACCATCATAGGCAAATTTGCACTGACAAGCGGTTTTGCCATAGATTCAGGGACTAACATTCCAAAAGTAGCTTCTACTTTGTACTCAACAGCACACTTGCCTTTTTGATCGGTTAACTGCCATGAGCCTTTCATGGTTTTAAAAACATCGCCGCCAATGAATTCAAAATTAACGCTCTTGTTTTCTACTTCGGTAACTTTGAGTTTGTATTTAAAGGTCTTGATCAATGAAACATGGTATTCCATTTCTTTGGTGACACCTGCGTTTTTATATATTTTTACCGATTTAACTTCGGTTAAGAATTCGGGATATTTTTCGTAATCAGAAACGATCTTAAAAAACTCCTCTATGCTGCAATTAAAGACTTCCTGTGTATGTGCCGACGCCATGTTGAAAATTCCTTTCGTTAAGTTCTCTTTACTTTTTAAACAAAGACTCAGCCGCCGATTTCAAGCGCGCTTTTTCGTCATTAACTCCTGCAGCACCGCTTGCGGGTGAGAAGAAATCACAAAAATTTGATCTTTCTTTTTCTCGTACAACATCGGCGCTGGTTTCGCGACATTCGTTGTAAACTTTCTTATCATAAAATTCGCAATTTCTGCACACATGTAAATCGTTTCTACACTGCAAGCACTCGTCACGGAAACCGATCTTTCCCTGAGATGAATTTTTTTTCGAGCAACTGAAACAAGTTACTTCCATAGAAATCAGCTCAATGCCTTCTTAAGCAGAAAATTATGGTGAGCATCAACATGCCTTATTGTTCCTGTTTGGGAGCGCATGACGATCGACTGAGTTTGTGCCCGCCCCCCTGCATGGAGCTTAACGCCTTTCAACAAAGGTCCGTCAGTAATTCCGGTGGCGCAAAAAACAACATGGCCCGAAGCCAGATCCTCAAGACTATATTTTTTATTTAAATCTTTAATTCCCATTTTGGCAGCCCGGCTCTTTTCATCTTCATTCCTGAATTTCAGACGCCCTTGAAAGTCGCCACCCAGGCATCGCATAGCCGCAGCTGAAATCACACCTTCAGGCGCCCCACCTATACCCATAAGTAAATCAATTCCTGAATCAGCCCATCCGGTGGCTACCGCAGCAGAAACGTCGCCATCTCCGATTAAATGTATTCGGGCACCAGTTTTTCTAACTTCCGCAATCAACTCTGCATGGCGCGGCCGATCCAAAATGACAACTGTAACATCACCGACAGGTTTTTTGCAGGCCTCTGCTACCCGATTAATATTCTCTCGCGCCGATAGATCAAGATCAATTACACCTTTTGCAGCAGGACCCACCGCAATTTTTTCCATATAGGTGTCTGGCGCATGCAGAAACCCGCCCTTTTGCGCACAAGCAATTACGGAAATTGCCCCGACACCGCCATTAGCGCAAATCGTAGTCCCTTCCAAGGGATCCAATGCAATATCAATTTGCGGAGAATCTTCCCTTTGAAAACCAACTTTTTCACCGATGAACAGCATAGGTGCTTCGTCGCGCTCACCTTCTCCGATGACGACTGTTCCGTTGATCGCTACAGTATCAAAAGCCTTTCTCATCGCATCGACGGCCGCCTGATCAGCAGCTTTTTCGTCTCCACGACCCATCCATTTCGCAGAAGCCAACGCTGCGGCTTCCGTAATTCTCACAAATTCTAAAGCCAGGTTCCTGTCCATATTTCGTTCTCCACCATTTTAATTAATTCTGAATTTAATCTTTTAACTCTTAACTGGGCGTCCAGATTGCAATGGACCGTTTCAGCCAAACTGACTAACTGTTCTTCGACAACAAGCTTGTACTGAAAAATGACCCTTGCCCCGCTGATTTTTGCCTGAATCGAAATCTGGAAAATATCTGAATATTTTGCCGGGCGAACATGCTTAACTTTTGTTTCTAAAACAGCAAGACTGAAAACTGCTTTTTCATCGCCGCCGAGCAAACCTCTTTTTTTACACCAATCAACACGTGCTTCTTCGAAAAACCGCAAGTAATTTGAGTGATGAACAATTCCCATCAAATCAGTTTCGTATACATGTACTTGGCGTTTGTAACTTAACACAATTTCTTAATCTTGACAGACCCACTGCAATCAAACAACACTTAATGAGTTGCATGAGCAAATTACCACTTTATCTAACTTTATCGAGAATAGTTTTAGTCGTTCCAACGGCACTTTTTTTATACTTAGATACTGATCTCGGACGTTTTTTATCTGCCTTTTGTTTTATCGTTGCCTCTATAACCGATTATTACGATGGTTACTACGCTAGAAAATTGAACGCTGTTTCTAATTTAGGGAAATTTTTGGACCCTGTTGCTGACAAAATTTTAGTCAGCAGTGTTTTAGTACTCCTTCTTCAGAAAAGTTTAGTCGACCCTTGGATGATTATTTTGTTTGTAGCACGTGACACAATTGTTGGAGGTATTCGCGCTGCTGCGGCTGCCGATGGATTGATTATTGATGCTCAATCTACGGGCAAATGGAAGGCCGCCCTTCAAATGATAGCTATTCCAATGCTTTTATTGAATGATTTACACCCTCTTTTGCCCAATAGATTAATAGGATATGGACTTCTTTGGCTCAGTGTATTATTGAGTTTAAAAAGTGGTTTTGATTACTGTAACTCTTATTTTAAGAGCTTAAAATTATCTAAAACTTAAAAGGCTCAATATGCTGTTTTATATGCAAATGCGTAACTGGTTTTTAATCTTTATGGTTTTAACAATTGCCTATTTGATTCAGAAAAAATCGATGAGCACGAAGACTTTCGCAATGAGAGCCGGCACTTCAATTTCAATTATTCGCTAGTATTAATTAACCAACAAGAAAAACTTTAGATCGTCGAACCAGTTGTCTGCAGGCAATTGAGAACAATCAGTAAAGTTTCTCAGAAGACGCGCATTATGACTGGTTCCACCTTTTGCAAACTTCCAAGGCGGATATGGAAAATACGCTGAAATAACGCAATTTCCAACCATCGCTGCAGCCCACTGGCGATCTTCGCTGGACGCCATAAAAATTTCTCCAGAGAAGCGGTCTTTAATACCTACTGAAAACGAAAAAACCTGAGGATCCATTTGTTGCTTTTGCGAAGCCTCGGTAATGACAGCAATAGGTGCGACAACTTTTTCAGCAGCCACAATCGTTCCGACAACCTTTTTCTTAAATACAAACGAATAATTAAAAACAAAGACCCAGACCAAAACCGCTAAAATTGAAAATCGTAAAATCCACTTTTTCAAAATAATTAAATTCTTCATGGGCCACATATTCGTTTGTATTCATTGCGAATACATCCTTTAACGCATCTTGTTTTTAAAAGGCTTGTTGTGTCTGATGTTTCAAAAATATAGACTAAAACGATGAATATTTCTCAAATTATTATCTATTTAGCAGTTGGTAGCTCGGCCGGAGCATTGTTGGCCATGCTTTTGTTTTTTCTGGTCCGAAAGCAAATTATAAATGAGGCTAAAGAAGAAGCAGCAGAAATGCTGAAAGAAGCCCAGGAATTATTTCAGTCAGAGGAGCAGGACCGAAAAGAGCGCATTGAAGAAATTGATCTTGAAGCCTGGGCCGAAGTTGAAGAAGCCCACTTAGTAATGGAACAAAAGTGTGAAGAACTGGAAATCCGGGTCAATGATAAAAAAGTACTTAATGAGGAAAAATACAAAACACTCCGAGCTTCTCTGATGCTGAAAGAAACCGAGCTTCGAGACAGCTCAATGAAACTTTCGACTAAACAAACCGAAATTTCTAAAATTGTTAGTGCCCAGAAAGAGTCTGAAGAGATTCTTAAAAATACCTTAATGGCAAAAACTCAGCTTGAGATAACTGAAGTTGTTTCTGAGATAAAGTCAAAACTCATAGAGCAGGCTTCCGCCGACTACAATAAGGCCGCCGAACTGAATGAAGAGGAAACCAGAGAGTTTGCCGAACAGAAAGCCAAGCGAATTCTCGCTCATTGTATTGATCGCTTCCATAAAGAAATGAGCACCGAACGCGGAATTTCGGCCAGTTATTTTCCGACTGAAGAAATCCGCAAGGTATTCTGCGAAAATCTGAAAGAAAACATCACCGCAATTCAAAATGTGAGCGGTTGCGACATCCACATCGATGCAACTCCCGACCCGGAACGCTGGGACAACATTCAAATCATCGGATATGATCCCGTTCGTCGAGAACTGACCCGCAGGATTTTTGACAGAGTGTTTCGCGATATGGAGAAACATCGAAGACGTCCGAATCCTCAGGATTTACAGAGGGTTGGAGAAAACCTCAAAAGTGAGTTGTTAAATCAAATTAAGAAAGATGGGGATTCTATCTGTAAAGAATTAGGATTGCAGAATGTGCATCCCGAGATTCGACAGGTTATGGGTTCTCTTCGTTTCAGATATTCCTACACACAAAATCAGTATTTTCACTGTGCCGAAGTAGGTTGGTTTGCGGGCCTCCTCACCGCCGAATTAGGTGGAGAATTTAAAAAATCCAAGAGAGCGGGAATGCTTCACGATTTAGGCAAAGCCCTGGATCACGAACTTGACGGCAGCCATGCTGTCATTGGTGCCGATTTCATTTCTACCCGTAATGAAATTGAAGAAATAATCTACGCGGTTAGAGCCCATCATCACGACGTGGCGCCAACAGCAGATATGGATTTCATTGTTATCGCCGCCGATGCGATCTCTGGGGGACGACCTGGTGCTCGCCGCAGTACCGTCGAAACTTACACTCAGAAAGTTTCAGGACTTCAGGAAATTTCGAAACGATTTAACGGCGTGACTGATGTTTTTGTGTTGAATGGCGGCAGAGAATGCCGTGTTTTAGTCAATTCAAAAGTTGTTGACGACCTCGGTGCCATTAAAATCTCGCAACAAATTGCAAAAACCATTGAAGATGAAATGCAATATCCGGGACATATTAAAGTCGTGGTCGTTCGCGAGACTATTACTTCTGAGAGCACTATAGGCCGAGGCAAGCAAGATAGATGATACACTCTCTTACTTGTGGCATCGTCGTTTATGACGAAGTAAATGAAATTAAATCACTAATTCCTAAATTAAAGCTCGAACTTAAAGATTACAATGTCGAGTGGATATTTGTTCTAAATCATGAACAGTCACAAATTAGAAAATGGATCAGCACCTGGATCAAATCAAATCTTGAAAACTCCCTATGCTTTGAAAACCCGAGCAACAACCTGGGTTTTGCGCGACAATTGGTGCTTGAAAAATCTTCAAATGAATACATCTATTTAACTGACCCCGATATAGATATTTTACCTGGAAATCTTGAAAAATTGATCCAATTAGCAAATGCCGAAATTACAAATGACATCAATCTTAAGTACGCCGGATTCGGAGGTACGGTTACACATAAATCAAAAAATGTCTTTTTACAAAAGACATTTGATTTCATGTCTAAAGTTTCTAAAATCGTTCCGTTTTCTTTTCAGATTCAGAATCATTCAAACCTTGTCGCCGTAGACCATTTGCCGGCCTGTCACGTTTTGTTAAATAAGCAAATCGCCTTTAAAATCGGAGGCTTTTCGTCTGCACTGGACAAGTGTGGCGAAGATCTTGATTTTACACATCGCGCTTATAATTTGGATTACAGATTTATTTTTCTTCCGGCGGCTCAAGTCGTCCACTGGCAAAACTTAAGCTTGATCAAATGGTTTTTCAAAATGTTCACTCTTGGCCGAATTCAAATACCGGTTCAAAAAATAAATTTCAGACAGGGTTTGCGATTTTACCGGCTGATCCCCTTATGTTTGCTCTTTATGTTGATTTCGCAATGTATTTTTCATCCGGCACTTCTTATCATTCTTCCGGTCTTAATTTTACTTACATCTTTTTTTGATTTGGGTTTTCTCGGTTTTTGTCTGACTCTAATAGCTTATTCAACTGGAGAACTCTTTGAATTGATACTCCCGCTCTTTGAATACAAAAGTGAAGCAGAATTAGCGGCCACAAATTCGATCCTTCAGAGTCAATTCTACGAATCCAAAATTGATAATTAATTTTGTTTTTATTAATATTAAGGTATTTTACTTCGTTTCGGCCATGTAAAAAAGCCCGCCTTACAAAATGCCAGATAGAATCATTGGTATTGTGCAACACTCTTAATTCGGGCAAACGATCAAACACAAAACCCCGGTCGTTCAATTCGTAAGATAAAACCTTATCTTCTACTCCCCAGAAAATAAACTGGTGGGAGTACCTCAATCGTTCTTTCGAGTAAATCAGAAAAGCTCCGCCCAGCAAAAGTTTATTACATTCAGCATCCTCGTAAGATTGCGAAAGCCAAGTATTCGCAATAAAGTTATGCCCTCTTTGAAAGTAACTGCAAGGCTCAGGATTAAGATAGATTCCTGTATAAATACGATTTTCTACGCTACCGACTTTTGAAATAATTTTTTTAATGGAATCAACAATACCCTGATCAATATTACAGTCATGATCAAGAAACAAGAGCCATTCCCTCTCGTACTTGCCGATTAAAGCGCCTCTGCATTCACGGCTAGAATCGCACCAAATAACCGAAACTGAACCGAGAGTCAACTGCTCCAGCGCTAGTTTTCGATCCAAAAATGTTTCTATTGTCTGTGCAAAAATAACAATTTTAAACATTCTTTAACTTTCTCAGGAAGTTGATGAGAACGATCCTTAAAAAACGTAAACCGTCGCTTACCACCGACAATTTTGAGTGACCGGTCCGGGTTCTATAGAGAATCGGAAGTTCTGAAATCTTCCAACCATTTGCGAGAGCAAATGAAGTGAAATCAATTGAGAAAGACAAATCGTTACTCGCAAGCCCCATAACATCTGTTTTTAGAGAAGCTTTAAAAACCCGCATTCCAGAGCAAACATCACTTAATTTGGAGTTAAAAAACCACTTGAGCAACAAGACATAGAAACGATTTCCGACGGAACGAATCAAACTAATACCAGAAGCCTTGTGAATTCGTGCGCCATAGACGATATCTAATTCTTTTTTTTGCAATTCATTCAAAAGATCGAAAATACTGTTCAACGGATAGGTATTGTCCAAATCTAAAAACGAAAGATATTCGGCATTGGCGGACTTAAAACCGTGTTTAAGAGCCGCTCCGTAACCTCGGAGACTGCAAGTCTCAAGAGTCAGACAATCTAATTTCAATTGAAGGTCTTTCAGTAAAGCCACAGAATCATCGGTCGAATTATTATCAACGATAATAATAGAAAGATCTAACTCAGGGCGTATCACTTTAAATTTCTCGGTGAACGCAATTAATTCAATCCCAAAGTGCGGAATCGACATGGATTCATTATAACATGGTACAATAAGTGCGATGCTGGATTTTTTGGACATCAGGCTTTACAATAATCTCATATGAATTTGATGTCTACCAACAACTCATTTTACCGCTACGAAATTGAGAACCTCAGTGACATCAGCGAAACCACCTTTCAAAGAAGACTTCTCAAAGCCGAACAGAATAATAAGAAATCTTTAATTTTTTCGATTGATGCGAAGCTTAAATCAATAGACTTAGTATTGGCGTTTTTCAAATCGAAATTGCGAGATCAGGACTTTGTTCTTACTAACAGCACTAACCACCAACAATTTTCTCGAGAAATTACTGCCGATCGATGTATTCTCTGCATTCAGACCAAAGATGATCTGTCTATTTTACATGAATCAGGCAAAGATGAAAATCCGACGAAGCACCTACTTCTTATGCCCACCGTTAAAAGCGATCTTGTCAGCTTCAGCGAGTTCTATGCTAATAACTCTGAAAGTTACGAAATCTTCTGGATGTTTAAGCCTTATCAATCCCGGTTAAAAAATTCATTAACGGTTAAAGAAATCAGCAATACTAAAATTCAGTATAAAACCCTGAACGGATTTGAAATTTATAATTCAAACATCCCGAAACACCACGAGCTTCAGCCAATCGATTCTATTTCTTATAAAATAAATTGGAACTTTTCTAAATCTCATTCAAAACCGATAATTTCAATCATTATTCCTACCTTTAATAATGCATTTTTTCTCGGAAATGTTCTTTGGCACTTAATAAATCAGAACACCCCCAAAGAACAATATGAAATACTCGTAGCCGATGACGGCAGCACCGATAGTAGCTCGGAAATTATTTTCAATCTTTTTGAAAATTACAAAAATGAAATTAACTTTAAATATATATATTGGAGCAAGATACACCCCGTCCGAGGCGAACAACAGTTTTTTAGACCGGGACTGGCTCGAAATCTTGCGGCTCGCTACAGCACAGGAAAGTATCTTCTGTTCTTGGATTCTGACATGTTAACGCCTGTTGATTTTATTCAAAGTGCCTTGGAGCATTTAAATGAGAACGATGTCATTCAATTCCAAAGATTTCATCTTCACCAAGAATTAAGTAAAAGAAATCCTAATTACTCTGAAGTAGATACGAAAAAAGACACTTATATCGAGGAAAAAGAATATTGGTCTGAATTATTTTTTAGTAAAAACTGGCAGTCATTACCAAATTTCTGGAAATACACCTGCACTTATGCTCTCGGAATAAGTAAAAGTAATTTTTTCGACTTGGGACTCTTTAAAAAATATTATGTTTCATACGGTTTCGAAGATACAGATTTAGGCTATGAAGCGTCTAAGCGGGGGCTGAAGTTCTTTCTGGTAAAAAAGCCGTTACTGCATCTGACTTCTTACGATATGATGCAATATAGAAATTCTGTAACTAAGCGATTTTCTCTACTATCCAAAACCGCCGAATTATTTTTTCTGCAGCATCTGGATCGCAATATCTATGAATTACTCGGAAATTATTTCCGATTTCAAAAACCAATTAAGTCCTACATTAAGGATCTCTTTTAGCCGACATTAAAATCTGTCACCTTTTTCTTTTTTGCTTCTAATCTGTTCTGTAATTTTACTAACAGTTTGAAATCTAAGCGAATTCAAACCATTGAAAAAATCTTTAACAACATGTAAACAAAAACCTTTAAAATTATTCTGAAACTGATAATACCCTAACCAGAATACGTAATTAAAATAATACCGAAGAAACCGATTAATAGAACTGCTTTGTATCGTATTCAATGCCGTCGACGCCTTTGAATGCGATACCGGATACTTCCTATCAATATGGGCTTTGCCGCGCCCCTGTTTAAAAAGTTTAATAGTTAGTCCTG
>JAYVIY010000344.1:0-2967 GCA_043769795.1 Pseudobdellovibrio sp.
AAATTAGCTCGCTGCCCAACTTGCAAACGACCCTCTTCAGATTCTATTCCAAGTGCGCATGCTGCACCGTAAGTATAGGCCATAAAAACTTCCGGCAATGTCATTTTCATTTCTAATCTCGCGAGAAGCCCGACCAATGCCAGATCCTGCGAAGGACAACTCCCCGGATTAAAATCAGTGGCCAGTGCAACACAAGCACCGGCATCAATTAATTTTCGAGCCGGCGGATAGGCGCATTTTAAATAGAGATCGGCCAGCGGCAAAAGCACGGCGACGGTTTTTGATTTTGCCAATTGGCTAATTAAATTTTCATTCATAAAAATTAAATGGTCTGCGGATTTGGCATTCAGACTCAAAGCAACTTCGGCACCGGCAGATAAAGAAAGTTGATTTGCATGCACGCTGATATCAAAACCCAGTGCGGCCGCTTTTTTCAAATAAATCAGAGACTCATTTTTTTCGAAAAAATTATTTTCAATAAAAATATCAACTCGGTCGGCCAGTTTCTTTTTTTTGATGACCGGTAAAACCCTCTGCGCAAGGTACTGTAGATAATCTGAGTGCGACTGAAACTCCGGAGGCTTAGCATGGGCCCCTAAAAATGTACTGATGATCCTTGGGCCCTTCATTCTTCTCAAAACACTCAGCAATTTGACTTCATTTTCTAAATCAAGCGCATAACCGGATTTTATTTCTAAGGTTGAAACGCCCTGTTTTAAAAATTGATCAACTCTTTTTTGAGTGATTTTCGTCAAAATCGGCATCGATGCGGCCCGAGTAGCCTTCATCGTCGACAAAATGCCCCCGCCTTTTTGCGCAATTTCAAGGTAGCTGGCACCTTGATTACGAAGTTCGAACTCATCAGAACGGCTGCCTGCAAACGCGCTGTGGGTGTGACATTCAATAAATGAAGGGAACACGAGGCGATTTTTTAAGTCTATTTTTTTTCTAATTTTAAAATTTTTTGGAACTTTATACTGAGAACCAATCCATTTAATTGTTCCGTCTTCCGCAAAAAAGGCCATCTTTGACTGATGGCCTTTAAATTCAGAATCAACTAATCTCATATTACTAAATAAGATTGCGGACATTTTTACTTACTTTCCGTCGTAACAGCTATTTCTGGAATTACTCCATTCCATTGAAATTGTATAATCGGCTTTAGGGCCCTTCAGTGTTGTGCTGCTTCCGCAAAGGTCGGCAATTTCGTTGCCATCGACAGCATTCCAAGCCTGTGGAAAGGCCGGAGAACTACCTGGCGTAGGAAATGGATCTGTTACTGCTTCAATTAACTCATGTGCCGAAACAAAAGTTATTGAACCGAAGCTGCCACTGCCGAAAGATGAACATTCAGGCATCACTCCGTAAAAAATATTTCCGTATTTTTCAGATTTAAAAGCATTATGGTATCCGCCGAAAGAAAAACATGAAGTCATTCCCTCAATTGAAATCTGAATATCCTTTGAAAAATGAGTCATGTAAAGAGTGTCTTTATCAGGACGAGGCAATAAGCCCGCATCGATACTTTTTTCGATCTCTTGCTGAATCTGCGCATCAGTAATTCTCTTTGCCGAAACAGAAGGTGTTAAAGTTTTTTCACCTAAAACCTGACCTCGGCCTATCGACTGTGCCGTTCCGGCACGTCCATCCACCGCTTTCACGCTTGTTGTATATTCATTAAGCCAGTCCATATGCTGAGAATCAACATAGGCGCGGTAAAAATCAGTGATACCGGTTTTCACTTGGGCGCTCACCCTGTCATTCCATAAAACTGTAAAAACTTTTACATTGCTGATGACCGGTCCGCCATAATAAAGCAGCGGATTTCCGCTCGCTGAACTTTGATCAGATTTCGGAAACTGAACTTGTAATAGTGAATTATGCGTATTGAATTTATTTTTCGCAAAACCCACAGATGCTATTGTTGTTAGAGCCAAAATTGAGACGAAAACGGCTTTTGAAATCACTTACCCCTCCTTGAGTATGTTAACTAAAAAAATGCTAGGAGGGTTTGAGACTTTATACAACGAGCTTCTTCTTTTGCTCTGCGCAATAACAGACGTTTACTTTTTCTTACCCTGGGCCGCCACATGCGACATTGCTGCTGCAACTTCGTCGGCAGAGCCCAGATATTCTTTTTTGATGACCTTGAAATTCTCGTCGAGTCGATAGACCAGCGGAATACCTGTGGGAATGTTAATTTCCATAATCTCAGCGGGCGATAATGATTCAAGGTGCATGACTAATGCGCGAATAGAGTTTCCATGTGCTGCAAGCAATATTTTTTTACCCGCCTTCAAATCCTTTGATATTTTTTGGTTCCATAATGGCAAAACTCTAGCCACTGTATCTTTTAAAGATTCACCGCTAGGAAGTTCGGTGGGATTCACATCACTGTAGCGAGGATCGTGAGTTGGATGATCCGCGTCCGAAAGTGGCATTAACGGAGGTGGGGTATCGAAACTCCGACGCCAGATTTTGACTTGCTCTTCGCCATGTTTTTCTGCCGTTTCAGTTTTATTTAAACCTTGCAACCCGCCATAGTGGCGTTCATTAAGTTGCCATTCTTTCAGAACCGGAATCCACTGAAGACTCATCTGATCTAAAATAAAATTCAGGGTTTTAATGGCTCGTGTCAGTCGACTGGTGTAGGCCAAATTAAATGTAAAACCCATTTCTTTAAGAATTTTGCCCGCTTTTTGCGCTTCTACAATGCCTTTGTCGGATAAATCGACATCTTTCCAGCCAGTGAAACGATTTTCTTTGTTCCAAGTGGATTCTCCGTGGCGAACAACAACTAATGTATACATATAAAACCCTCAATCCAAATTCATTTTTTCTTTTTATTGTTTTATCTCAAGCCGTTTTTATGAGAGAATTATCATTCTAAAAACAGTTGAGGTCAAAGCATAATGAATCACATGAATCTTGAATATCTCGAATCTCTTTATAACCAATTTAAATCTT
>JAYVIY010000345.1:0-18766 GCA_043769795.1 Pseudobdellovibrio sp.
GTCAGTTTTATGTGCCATAAAAATTCTCCTTTAACCTACTAAGTAAAGTAACGGAAATAAAAAGATCCAGATTAAGTCAACGATGTGCCAGAAAATACCCACGCCCTCAATCGGAGTGTAGTAATTCGCGCTGAAATCGCGTTTCATATTTTTAATGATCAGCCAAGTGATTAAACCCATACCGATCAACACGTGAAGACCGTGAAGTCCCGACATACAGAAATAAAAACCGAAATAGAGACCCAGGTTCTGATGCTGAATATTGTACCCATGTTCTTTGAGCATTTCTAAATTCAGCTTAGCACCTGGAAAAATTCCGATATGAAATTTGTGCGTGTATTCAAAATACTTGATCACCATAAAAGCCGCTCCACAAAGAACGGTCAGCGCCAAGGCCCAAGTCGCTTTTTTCGGCTGATTGATCTGATTATAGTAGATGCCCAGAGCCATGGTTAAAGATGAAAAAATCAGAACCAGTGTATTTACAAAACCTAAACGCCAATCAAGAAATTTTGCGCCTTCAGCAAACATCTCTGGGTAGATGGCGTGAAAAATAATGTAGCCGACGAAGAGTCCGCCGAACATCATGATTTCAGTTACCATAAACAACCAGAGACCCTCTTTATTTGAAGCATACTGGTGTTCAGCATCTCGGTAATGAGATGCGACGTTGACTCCGTTAATGACTCTACTTGTACTCATATGGCCCCGCAGTCACGATCGGATCGTGATGAAAGTTATGCATGATCGGTGGCGATTCGGTTTGCCACTCTAAAGTTTTTGAACCCCATGGATTATCTGGCGCCTTAGCACCTTTTCTTAAAGCATAAATCATTGTGAAAAGTCCGATTAAGAAACCGGTTGTAATCATCCAAGAGCCCACAGTCGAAATTTTATTCAGTTGTTCGTACTCAGGGATATAATCAAAATACCGGCGCGGCATTCCTTTAGCTCCAAGAATAAATTGTGGAAAGAAGGTCACGTTAAAACCGACAAAAATAAATACGAATGAAAGGCGCGCCGTCGTTTCACTGTACATCTTGCCGAACATTTTCGGAAACCAATGAAAAAAGCCGCCCATAATCGCCATCAAAGTTCCGCCGACCATAACATAGTGAAAATGCGCAACAACGAAGTAAGTATCGTGAAAATGCACGTCAACGGCAGTGACCGCAAGAATAATTCCGGTAACTCCACCGATTGCAAAAAGAAACAGAAAACCCAAGGCATAAAGCATCGGGGTAGCAAATGAAATTGAACCTTTGTATAGTGTAGCCAACCAGTTAAACATTTTAATTGCGGTAGGCACGCCGACGAGCATGGTAATGAAAGAAAACACAATGCCCGCAATTTCAGACTGTCCTGAAACGAACATGTGGTGACCCCATACGAAAAACGAAACCAAAGCAATACCGATTGATGAATAGGCAATCGCTGTGTAACCGAAAATAGTTTTCTTTGAATGCGTCGTTATCAATTCGGAAATGACTCCCATAGCAGGCAGAATCATGATGTAAACGGCAGGATGCGAATAGAACCAGAAGAAATGCTGAAAGAGTACCGGATCTCCACCGAGCTTCGGGTCGAATATACCGATTCCGAAAATGCGCTCCATCGCCAACAACAATAAAGTAATCGCTAGAATCGGCGTGGCCAGAACCTGAATGATAGCCGTTGAGTAAATGGCCCATACAAACAGAGGCATACGAAACATCGACATACCCGGAGCTCGTAACTTATGAGTGGTCACGATAAAATTCAGACCGGTTAAAATGGAACTCATTCCCATAATAAATGCGGCTAATACCATCATTACTACCGCGCCATTGGTGCGAATAGAATAAGGAGTATAGAAAGTCCATCCGGTATCGATTTTGGTGCTGAAGAAGGTTCCGACTGCTAAAGCCGCACCTGTCATGAAGACATACCAGCTCAATAAGTTCAGACGAGGAAAGGCCACGTCTTTTGCTCCAAGTTGAAGCGGCAGAAAGAAATTACCCAAAATTGCGGGAATTCCCGGAATGATCACCATGAAAACCATAATCGCGCCATGGTAGGTTAAAACCTGATTGTACATATCACCGTTTTTCAGAATCTGTCCGACATTTTGTGTGGTATTCGGTGCGAACAATTCAAGTCGCAGCAAAATAGCCATTATTCCGCCGATCAAAAAGAAAAACATAACGGAAACAAAATACAATATTGCGATTCTTTTATGATCTAACGTTGTAAACCAAGAGGCCAGTCCCGGCTCTTCGTTAATATAATTTTTTCCAGTTGCGTGTGCCATAAATCACCTAACCTTTATTTTAAACCTTTAACATACTCTATTATTGCTGCGAGCTCTGACTCAGAAAGCTGACCTTGAAACGAAGGCATCGGCGAAGGCTTTGGAAAGCCCGCGGCGATGTGCGCCTGTGGCTGCATCATTGATTGTCTCACGTGATTCTCATCAAACAAAATTTTTGAACCGTCATCCTGAATAGAATCTTGACCCCAACGTTGATACAAAGACGGGCCGATTTTAACTGCCGCAGAGTCGACATTGTGACAAGAAGAGCAGGCGCGGGTTTGAAAGTATTTAGCTCCGCGTTGTGCCAGAGGTAAGGCTCCTACTTCTGATTCGGTAACCAGCCATTTGTCGAAATCTTCCTGCGACACCACTTTGAGTTTCGTAATCATTGCCGAGTGCGAAGTTCCGCAGTACTCAGTACAGAACACATGAAATTCACCGAGCTTCGTCGCATTAAACCAAACCGCGGTGTAACGACCCGGAACCGCATCCTGTTTTATTCGAAAACTCGGAACATAAAATGAGTGAATGACATCTTCAGAAGCCAGAATAATTTTAACATCTTTATTAACAGGCACTACAACTTCAGTTGAGCGAACGCCGTTCTTGTATTCTGCTGTCCACGCCCATTGTTTTCCGGTCACCTGAATTTCAAGGGCATTTTTAGGCATTGTTCTCATGTCATTGTAAATGACCCAACCCCAGGCAAATACCAAAAGAAAAATAATAAGAGGAACAACCGACCACAATACCTCAAGGCGAGTATCATGCGTGATGTAGGCTGTTTTATCATTATTGGTTTTACGCTTGTACTTCATCGCGAAATAAATCATTCCACCGATTAAAATCGCGCAGGAAATAAAACTTACGACGAGTAAGAACGCGTAAAGATTATCAATTTCTTTGGCAATTTCTGTGCCTTGCACCGGCATAAAAGTTCCCGCCATGGCTTTACTTATAATCAACGTCCAAATGGCCATTTTAAGTTTTCTCCCTTCGAGCTCGAATCATTACCGGAATCAGCCATAGCGCCAATGCTAATGCTGTTATAGCTCCTGCAAGTTTCATTAAATTAAACACTTGCAGTCCATATTTCGATTGATGATTGTCATATTTAAAACAAAACAACATCGCCGAGTCGACAATATTGCCGACTTTACCGCTTGAGGCTTCATTCAACGCCAGCTTTACATCGCGTGGCTCAAATTGAATACCGTGCAGATATCTTGAAATTTTACCTTCCGGTGAAACCACGATTGCAGCAGATGCATGCGCCCATTCGGATAATTTTTCATTCCACTTGAATTTAAAGCCAACTGATTTTGTGAGAGCTTTAACTGTAGCTTCATCAGCCGTCACAAAATGCCAGCCATTTTCAGTTCCACTACGCTCATAGACTTTTAAATAATTGGTTTTTTTAGCCGCAGCAATAGCCGGAGTTTCTTTTGAATCAAAACTGAATGCAATGATTTCAAATTGATTTGCAGGAGACCAGTCGACAGATTTCAAAGTTTCAACAAGCCCATTCAAATGAAAATTACAAAGTCCAGGGCAACTGAAGTAAACTGGGCTGAGAATGACCGGTTTATGAGATTTAAAGTAAGTCGATAACGGATGTTTTTCACCCTTTTCATCGGTCACAATTAAGTTCAGATCAATCATTTCGCCGATTTTTTCTTCGATTCCAACGTCTTTAATTTCTTCAGGTACCTCAGTTGAGGCCTTACCGAGTTGCTTACCGGTGTACTCGTCTTTAGGTCCACCGGCTGAATAGGCCGGAAGATCGGCGCTGGCGCCGAAACTTAAAAAAATCAGTAAAGAAATAATGAGTTTGATTTTCAAAAATTTCCTATTCGGCACTGGCAGCAAATTTAGCCAGATCTTCAGTTTTATCTTTTGATTTATTTGTTGTGATTGTTTCGATCCAGTTTAAAATAGCCCAACGTTCGTAAGGTTTTAAGGTGGCTTTGAATGAAACCATTTGAGTGCCCGGAAGGCCGTTCTGCAAAACTTTGAAATGGGCGATCATGCCATCGCCGCCCTTCCATTTGCCTTCAACCATATTTCTTGCATTCGGTAATCCGCCGACTAAATCGCCTTTTTCACCATGGCAAAGAGCACAATTCTGCTTAAAAAGTTTTTGGCCGGCAGCAACCACTTGTTCATTGGCTAACCAAGGCTCTTTAACGCCGGCTAAATCAAACTTTAAAGCTCCGGCGGGCGCAGGCGAGCTGACTTTTTCGTCGATTTCTACGCCCTTATTGACAAATACAATATAAAAGAAAAAAGCAAAAACAAATACCATCGAACCTAAAAATGCTATTAGTCCGCCTTGATTGTGATGATCATGATTTTCAGACATGAGAAAACTCCCTTAATTTTTTCAAAAGGCCCAAAGATAATTCAGGTTTCTTATATAGTTTTCTCTTATAACGCAATATTTCAGTGCGATCAATCTAACTAGTTAAAATCCTTGATAAATATATGCTCAATTGCAAAGCAAAATTGAAGCTACGTGGGTCTAGCCTTTAGGAGAACTCGACTCGCAAAATGCCGTGGTTTGTTTCAAAATAGAAAGAGATGACCAGTCTCAATTATTTAATTTTAGCTTTGATTTTAGTGCTGTCGTTAAGTGGCTGCAGCAAAAAGGGGCTAACTTTAAAAATTGGCGACGAAGATGTGCTTGCCTTAGGCAGTATCGAAGCTTGTAACTTTGTACAAAACTCACAAGGCGTTCGCGTATCCTGGAAGAGCTCAACCCCTATTAACTTCTTGATAAATGCAAATATTCCTACCAAATATGACGCCACCATTAATCACGCAGCCAGTATTTGGAACACCTACCTGAATAAGAATTTAATTAGAGTCTACCGCGACAATAGCATTACGAATAATGCGGGAGACGATAAATACAATATTATTTATTTTTTCAATACTTGGCCCGCAGACCAATCAATGGAGCAGGCTCGAACAATCATCCGCTGGGACCTCAGTAAATTGCGAGACGCCGATATTAAAGTTAATGCCGCCAATTTCAGTTTTTACATCGATGGTGAATCTGGTATCGACGGCCAAATCAGCCTACTCAGTCTTATGGTCCACGAAATGGGACATGCCGTCGGCTTAAAACATATTTCAGATGGCGCAAGCGTCATGCAGACCCACCTTGCCAGCAATACTGAACGTGCGATTCCGACTCCGACGGATTTGGATTCGCTAGGATGCGAGTACTAATGAAAAAATTTCTGATTCTTTTTGTTGTCCTTGATTTTATTTTTGTCGGCGTCGTTCTAAAAATTTTTTCCGAAAATGAAAGATCGATCGCAAGTCTTGAACAGGAAAATCCGCTTTCAGACGGCAAAGCTCAAAAGCTTGAATTAATAAAAAGCCTTAAACTGATTACGTCAAACGACGAAATCACGCTTGATACGAACCTGTTGCAATCCCTTTGTGCTTCCTATGAAATAGTCGAACTCAAATTCAAGGCAATTAACGTAGCCTTCTCGGGGCAACCCCCTTTAATCAGCCATACTTATTCGTGCAGTGAAGTCAGAAAAAAACCTGAGCAACAGGCTTTGGTCACTACGGTTGCTGATTTTAGATCGATGAAAACTCAAAACCTGATAAAAAAACCTGAAAGCCAGCTAAAAGCTTTCGGATTGTTCAGCGATGAAGACTTGCCGGCCGAGTGGCAGCTCTACGAAATTTCCGTTTCCGGTGAATTGAGCTTTACCATCAGTGAAGCCGAGTTCAACCAAGTTCTCGGTATTAATTTCTTCAAAGTTTTACTTGCTACTTATTGAGTTTGATCTGCTCAGTGACGTCGGTGCCCGACGGATCTTTTGAAACTTCAGAACCTATTACTTCTTTAGATTTTTGCCTGATCTGAACTTTTTTGGCATTCGGCACTGAACCCGGATACTGCGACAGTATCTTACTGTGCAACCGATTGACTCGGCCCTGAATCGTCATTTCATTTTCAAGAGCCTGCAACGATTTAATTTTGATTCGTTTATAAAGCCGGGCTTCTCGCGAACCTCGCTCCGGAAACTTAGTTAAATAGTCCTGATTAATTTTGTTGTATCTGTCAGTTAAAATCTGAAGCTTCTGAAATTCACTTTTTAATTCATCAAGTTTTTGATCAAGAGCTTCACCCTTGAGTTGATTTTTAGACTCGATCAGGCTTTTCACCAGCGAAGTCTGAGACTCAAGCTTACCCTTTACATTTGAAAGATCTTGCTGAATTTTTTCCCATTCTAAATTCTGATTGCCGGAAAAATCGCCTTGGAGGGTTTTACTTGAATCATTCGCATCTTCAGCGGCACGAGCCGGCAAAATTAATGCAAACATCAGTATCAATGGAAGATAATTATGTAACCGCATTTTGCTTCCAGCTTTTTTCAATATCTAAAAACTGCAGTCGCTTCGCAAGAATGAAGGCCTTTACCGGATTCAGTTTTTCAAACCTGATCCGACCATTTTTTAATCCCCTTAAAATCTCACCAGCGTCCCAGCCGAATCGGGGATCATCAATAATCTCACGGAACTGCTTAATAGTTATATGAGTGTCGAGGCCCGAAATCTGAAGTTCGTAATTGAGTCCACTCAGGTGCCCCTCAGAGTTTCCAAAGTCAGAAATTTCTTTTGCCACTTGGCTGAACGAATTAAGATTTTGCACAGGCGGAGCTTCTTGCTGCTCTTGCTCAAATGGATTGAGTTCGGAGTTCAAAAAATCATTGTTCATGGCGGGACTATTGTTATCAGGAACACCCGCCACTTCTTCTTGAGCCGGAAAGGCGTCAAACTGAGCATCCAGTTTATTATCGAAATCGACCATATTTATGGCATCAACCGGAGGTTCAAGCGAGGCATCAAATGGTGAATCAAACTTTACTTCCGGTGCAACCGCAAATTCAGCGCCTTCACTAACTGGCTCGGCAACGATATCGGAAAGCACTCCGGTTGGAACTTCACCGAACTCAGGCTGCCCTTCGAAGTTAATAAAGTAAACGGCTTGGCAACTGCCGCATGTATAGAGTGCCCCGAAAAGCTGTTCAGAGATCGCTACTTCGACCTGACAGTTGGGGCAAATCATCTATCTACCCTTTTGTTTTCGACGTTCGGCCCGGTTAAGGACACGTTCATCGTTTCGCGGCGGTCCGCTGACCATTCTTCTTTTTGAAGGCGCTTCAACGTCGCTGCTGAGTTGCGCCTGAGACTGACCCGCTTTTACCGGCAAATCCTGAAACGAATCGTCTGAGTCCGAAGGTGCCGAATAGTTCATTTCGGCCTCATCAGCCTCTTGCGGGCGAAGTTTTTCAATCGCATCGGCGGCCGCGTCTGGAACAAGCTGAACACGCATGATTTTTTCTATGGTTTCAGTTTTTATAATATTGCTGAGATATTCAAAAGCTTTGAAGGCTTCTTTCTTGTATTCAATGAGCGGATCTTTTTGGCCGTACGCGCGCAGATTAATGCCTTCTTTGACCTTATCAATCGTATAAAGGTGTTCTTTCCAGCGTTGATCGATGGCGTTCAACATGATCATTTTTGAAATTTGATCAAAGAAGGGCCCCATCGACTGCTTCTGATGTTCAAAAATCTTTTTAACCCGAGCGGCAATTTCATCTTGAATTTTTTCAACTGACATCGACGAGTTAACTTCGATTTTAAAACCGAACTGCTCCATTAGGGCCGTATTAAGTCCTTCGAGATTCCAGTCTTGCGGTTTTGCGTCCTGCGGAACATGGGTATCGAGAATAACAGATACCACATCGCCCAACATATCAAGCAATGAGCGTTCAATCTCTTTACCTTCAAGTATCTGACGTCGCATTTTATAAATTGCGTTCCGCTGCAGATTCATGACGTTGTCGAAATCAAGCAAACTTTTTCGAACATCAAAATGATGTCCTTCAACTTTTCGCTGAGCGCCTTCGATGGCGTTAGTTACCATCTTGTGAGTGATAGGTTCATCTTCGGGAATATTCAGCATGGTCATAATTTTCTGAATTCTTTCGCCATTAAAAATTCTCATCAGATTATCTTCTAGCGAAAGGTAAAAGCGAGATTCACCGGGGTCTCCCTGACGGCCTGAACGACCACGAAGCTGATTATCAATTCGCCGCGACTCATGCCGTTCAGTTCCGATAATATATAATCCGCCGGCGCCAATAACTTCGCTTTTTTCCTTTTCGCAGATTTCTTTAAATCTAACGACGGCCTCGTCGAATTCAGGACCGATTTCAGCCGGCACAGTCTTTTTAGCTAAAACTTCTGCATTACCGCCAAGAACGATATCTGTTCCCCGTCCGGCCATGTTCGTTGCAATTGTTACCGCACCCTTACGTCCGGCTAAAGAGACAATTTCGGCTTCGCGCGCGTGATGTTTGGCATTAAGAACGTCATGTCTGACGCCTTCTTTTTTAAGCCATCTTGACAGTGTTTCAGACTTTTCAATTGAAGCGGTACCAACAAGAATAGGCTGGCCTTTTTCGTGTCGTTCCCTGATATCTCTGGTAATTGCTTTAAATTTTGCTTCTTCCGTTTTGAAAACGATATCTTCGACGTCATTTCTTTTGATCGGACGATTCGTCGGAATAACATTAACCCCTAAATTATAAATCTTTCTGAACTCGACAGCTTCGGTATCTGCGGTACCTGTCATTCCGGATAGTTTGTCGTACATTTTGAAATAGTTCTGAAAAGTAATTGTAGCCAGCGTCTGATTTTCGTTTTTAACTTCGACTTTTTCTTTAGCTTCAATGGCCTGATGTAATCCATCGCTCCAGCGGCGGCCCGGCATCAAACGACCGGTAAATTCATCTACAATAACTATTTCACCGTTCTGAATCATGTACTCTACATCGAGGCGATACAAATGGTGGGCCCGTAATGCCTGATTCACATGGTGTAACAACTCGATGTTCTGTGGGTCGTAAAGATTGTCTAACTTAAGCAACTTTTCAACTTCGGTATTTCCTTCTTCGGTTAAAGTGGCCGATTTAGATTTTTCCTCCAGTTTAAAATGCAGGTCTTTTTTAAGTGCGGGAATAATTTTATCGATGGTGTAGTACTTATCAGTTGATGCTTCAGCAGGCCCCGAAATAATCAGTGGCGTACGAGCTTCATCGATCAAAATAGAATCACACTCATCCACAATGGCATAGTGTGGTGTACGCTGAACATACTCATCTAAATCAAACTTCATATTGTCGCGCAGATAGTCAAATCCAAGTTCATTGTTAGTGGCGTAAGTGATATCAGCATTGTAAGCCGCGCGACGCTCATCGTCGGTAAGACCGTGTTTGATCACACCTGTTGTTAAACCCAGCCAGTTATACAAACGGCTCATCCACTCGCAGTCACGTGTTGCAAGGTAATCATTAACTGTAACTACGTGCACTCCACGGCCAGTGATTGCATTTAAATAGACCGGCAGCGTGGCCACTAAGGTTTTACCTTCACCGGTTCGCATTTCGGCTATAGAACCGCGATTGAGAACAAAGCCACCGATCAATTGCACGTCGTAGTGACGCATTCCGAGCACGCGTAAAGAAGCTTCACGACAAACCGCAAAAGCTTCCGGAAGCAGATCACTGACCGTTTCTCCGGCTGCAAAGCGTTTTTTAAACTCTTCGGTTTTTGCTTTTAATTCATCATTTGTTAATTTTTTAACAGAAGCTTCAAGCTGATTAATTTTATCGACCGTGGGCTGAATCTTCTTCATTTCACGTTCGTGACTAGTTCCGAATAACTTAGATAGAATTTTTTGTACCATAGCTAATTAGAATAGAGCTTCCAAATAAAACAGGCAAGACGAACCAAGTCTACAGACTCTGACCCGACAGGTTAAAAGTCCAGCAATTGCTTATTTACTATGAACCACTTGCCGAAATCCCTCATACACGGAAATAGCAACCGCAGTAGCAAGGTTCAGACTGCGAACAGGTCCGGGTTGTGGAATTGTAACGCTTTGTTTTAAATTATTATTTATAATTTCAGGAGGCAATCCCTTGGTTTCTTTCCCGAAAACCAGCCAATCGCCCCGTTGATACTGAATATCAAAGTAAGTCTGTTTCACTTTGGTGCTGAAGTAGAAAACACGTTCGGGGTTTTCTACTTTTGAAAACCATTCTTCATAAGATTTGTACTGAAACCAGGTTAAATGCTGCCAATAATCAAGGCCCGCACGTTTTAAATTGGCATCTGTTATTTCAAAGCCGGTAGGTCCAATAATGTGCAATTCACAATTAGTTCCAACACAGGTGCGACCGATATTTCCGGTATTTTGCGGTATTTCCGGTTCGAGAAGCACCACTCTAAATAAAGAGCTATTTGTTTTCATCAGATCAGGTTGTTATAAACTTCTTTACCTAAAGAACTCAATGCTAATCTTCTGCCCTTATCAACGATCAATTCCAATTTCATTAACTCGCGATAGAGTGGTAAATCATTGATTGGCACGATGTCGCGTCCTTTTACTGAACCCAACTTTAAAACATAACACTTCTGTTTTTCAGTCAATTGCTCGGTAAGTGGCGGGTTGTTGACTAAAGTGTCTTGCCAGATTCCTCCGTCAATGCGAACTGCTTTTGAAGTTATTTTTTTCGGATTGAAAAAATAAACCTGCGCATCATCTTCCTCGCCAGAATTTTTAACAATACGGGCTGTTACCCGCTCGTGAAGACCTTTAGTCGGGTCTGATGCATGTAAACCGTGCATTGAGTCCATTAACGCAAGCAAAGTAGCATCAAAATTAAGCTCAATGAGCTGTCCAGAGATGAGATCGCCCGACTCTGCAATTTTATTGTGCGCTACCAACACGGGAAAACCCACAGGTAAGCGATAGGCTTTTGCCTGAATTGTAGCCGGTTCATAAGAAACTATAAATGGTCTTAGCTTTTGAAAATGCAGCATGCCCTCGGTCCACGAACCGATAACAAAAAAACGCATTGTCGTCATACATCCCCCTCTGACTTTTGACAGCAAATTATTTTCTGATTAGAAAGTTCGAGTCTTGTATCAAAAACTTTATCAAATCGCAAATTTTTAAGTTTGCGTTACTATTACATTCTTTGACGAGTATAATTTTTTCGTTAGAATACCTTTAAATAAAAGCTTTGCGCCAAACTGCTTGACGAAAATTTAATATCTAAATTTTGTGCATGTTGAGTTGATTAAAAGGAGAACTTAAATGAGTGAAAATCTGAAAAACTTTAATCACCACATGTGGTACCGCGAAGAAGATGGAATCATCACGATCGGAATTAACGAAGAAGGTCTTGCCGATATCACTGAAATTACCTCTGTCGAGCTACCTGCAGAGCAAGAAAAAGTAGAAGAAGACGTGGCCATTGGAGTGATCGAAACCGATGACGGTCCACTTAATATCTATGCACCCGTTGCCGGCACAGTCATCGAAGTGAACACCAGCGTTGTTGAAGAGCCTTCGGTTATTCAGGAAGACCCCTATGAAGAGGGTTGGCTCTTACGCATCGAAGGCACGATCGAAACCGAAGACGATGAGGACGAAGATGAAGATGACTTCGACGAGGACGAAGAAGAGGAAGAAGAAGATGAAGAGTAATCTTCATTGATTTACTTTATTGCCTGCTCAGCAATCTGGGGCCTCACCTGGATTGCCATTCAATACCAGTTTCATTCTATCGACTCAAATGCCGCCGTCTTCTATAGATTTATCACTGCTAGCTTTATTTTATTTTGTTACGCCAAATTAAAAAAAATGCCGTTACGTTTCGGACGAGAAGAACATATTGCTTTTGCGATACAGGGTTTCTTTATGTTTTGCCTGAATTATTTACTAACCTACTGGGCTTCGCATCTGGCCCCATCAGCGTTAGTCGCACTGGCGTTCACTTCGTTAATTTTTTTCAATATGTTCGGCGGCAAGCTTTTTTTAAATTTGCCGATCGAGAAAAAAGTTTTTAGCGGGGCCTTCATCAGTTTTACGGGAATGATTTTAATATCAATGAATGAAATAAAAAATTACGACTTGCACCCCACTTCTATCGTCGGATTTTTTTTAAGCCTAGTTGCCACCGTATCGGCCTCGGCGGGAAACCTGGTTTCACTTAAGAACCGAGCTAAAAAAATTCCGATCACGACTAACAATGCATGGGGAATGCTCTATGGCTCATTACTCACATTAATTTTCTGCGGAATAACGCAAAAATCGTTCATCATTCAGAACATTGATACTAGCTTTCTGCTTTCATTCTTTTACCTTACGATTTTCGGTACCATCATCTCTTTCGGATGTTATTTAAAACTCATCGAGATTTTCGGCCCTTCCAAAGCGGCTTTCACAAGTATTGTCTCTACGCTGATCGCCGTAGCAGTTTCACTTTATTTCGAAGGGCTTCCATTAACTTCCTATCTGATTTTCGGAATTCTGTTCTGTATCGCCGGCAATATAGTTGCCTTAATGCCAACCTACCTATTAAAACTGAAAAAATATGCTAATTAGAGAGTTCCTACCTCAGGACATTGCCGCAGTTAAAAGTTTCGCTGATCGCCTGGTCGGAGCGGGATATTATTCAGTGGCTGAACTCAGTGAGTTTCAAAAAAAATCAATCGCTGCCAGCGGCGAAATCTGTTCTTTTCTGCTGGTCGATCCAGTTTCAGACGAAATAATGGGGTTAAGGCTGGCGTTTCCGCCGGGCAACTGGGATCACGGAAAAGGCTCAAAACTCAGAACAGATCTTTGGCCTACAAAACTCTCTGAAACCGCCTATTTTCAAAGTCTATTCGTTTCATCAAAACTTCAAGGGCAAGGTTGGGGCCCAAAACTAGCTGAGCGTTCATTAGACGTTTTCAGAAAATTGGGAGCACTCGCCGTGGTTACCCACTGTTGGAAAGAATCACCTAATAATTCTTCTTATAAATATTTGGCCAATCTTGGTTTTAAACCCATCATTGAACATCCGCTTTACTGGATAGACGTCGATTACGTCTGCACCCGCGACGGTACACCTTGCAAATGCACTGCAATTGAAATGCATCTTAAATTAATTTAATTAAACAATGGAGAATCTATGAAATTTTTTATCGCTACCGCCCTTTTGCTTACCAGCCTGAATGTATTATCACAAACCTCACCGGCGGGAAAATGGAAATCTATCGATGATGAAACCAACAAGCCAAAATCGATTATAGAAATATTTGAAAAAGACGGACAGCTTTACGGCAAAATTGAAAAACTTTTCAGAAAATCCGACGAAGACCAAAACCCTAAGTGCGACAAATGCTCCGGAGCCCAGAAAGATCAGCTCATTATCGGAATGCAGATCTTAAGCGGCTTAAAAAAAGACTCTGATATTAAATGGTCTGGCGGAGAAATTATCGACCCTAACAACGGTAAAACTTATTCCTGCAAAGTCACTTTGACTGAAGATGGTAAAAAACTTGAAGTCAGAGGCTTCATCGGTTTTTCGCTTTTAGGCCGCACGCAGGTGTGGGATCGTGAACCTTTGAACTAGAGTACTTTTTCTAAGATGACTTTAATGTCATCTTTATGAGAATTCTGAGTTCCGATAATTTTAAACCCAAAACTGAAGTTCAGTCTAATCATATCGGTGAAGTTATTTCGCGTTCGTGTTTCAATTTTTTTAAATTCATTTTTTACACACCACTCATGTTGCTTTTTCATGAGCTCGCCGGCTAAACCCAATTGACGGTACTCAGGCAGAACTCCGCCAGTCCAAGAATAAAATAGATCTTTGTCCTGAGCGTAGCCAAACTTAAACCCAACCAGTTTTTCTTTATCAAAAACATTCAGAAACAAAAAATTCTTATGCGCTTTAAGCTTTGCATCGAAATGCTCTTTTTTTAGTGGTTTACTAAAACACTTTTCGTAAATTTCAGCGTGCTGTAAGCATTCGGTTTCGGTCAATGAATGGCTGCTTTTGAATTCAAAAGTGATTTTTTCAAAACGGGGCCTTGTAACCCCTTCAATGACTACGTTCTCAAAAAACATCTCTTTCGGCCTGACCCACATACGCCCCAGCGCATTTTCATAGAGCGATTCATACAGCGCCATTTCTTCAAGGGTTTCAGAGTGCCTGACGACTCCGATGTATTTGTAGGGTTTATTTTTGTAATGCCTGAAAAAACGCACGTCTGATTTTTGACTCATGGTTCACTGATGTAGAATTCGGGCGAAATAAAGTCAATTCATTGCTTTGCTTCGTTTGAAAATTTAGCTAATGTCTGCAAAGGGGGCAATTATGAAACTTTTTTTTACATCGCTCATGATTTCTACGTTTTTAGGATTCAATGCCGCGGCAGCCGACGTCAATGCGATTTGTTTCACCGCCGTGGGTGCCACAACCACATTCATTATTAAAACTGAAAACTCGGTGGTTGATTTTCAAATCGACAATTATAATGGTGGCGGCTATGCGCCGTTCTGGAGCAGCCTAGTTGTTCCTAATGATTTAGAAATGCTTTCAAAAAAGGCCGAAATTATTAAAAAACTCGATAAGGGATTTAAAGCCACCTGGAACCCTGAACAATGCAAGTGGTCCGGCGAGAAAAAATTCTCGTGTGTGGGCGGTGCTGAAAAAATTAATGTCAATGGCCTCGAAGTCGAACCCTGGGCAATTTATTCAAGTGTTGTTAAAGACTCAAGCTTTGCCGGCGACTACGAATACGTCGACATGACAATAAGCTTTATTATTGAAAACGAGTCTTTCAACTACACTATGCGCTACCAAACCGATGTGTGCGAAGTGTCTGAAAATAAAATACTTAAGAAAGACTTAAAAAATAAACTTAAGTAAAACGTCGGGCCGATAACCATTTAGGAATATCGCGTCCGTAGATCAGGTCGACGAGGGTTTTTGCAGTATTAAACGCAAGACCCATTCCGTGGCCTGTATACCCACCTGCGAAGAACACCTGAGAATCTTCGGGTAATGAACCCACGATCGGCTGTCCATCAGCCGAGAAGCCCATAACGCCCGACCAGCGATGAGAAACTTTTTTACCTTTAAATTGAGGCAAGTGATTTGTAACAAACTCGTGTAAAGCATTTTGAATGACATCAGAAACGTGATCTGAGTAGCCCACTTCAGTTGCTTTCTCGAGTTGTCTGAAACCACCGATTAATAATTCACCGGTCGGCATCTGTCTGAAGTAGTCGAGGTAGAAGTTAGCATAGCAAGGGCCTTCCATAAACTGCGGAACCTTTTCCATCATTAAAATCTGCGCCCGGGTCGGGTAAACTTTATCGTTGAAAAACTTATTCATGACCGGTGCATAACCGTTAAGAGCATAAACCACCATTGAGCACTCGATGTCGCCGTTATCGGTTTTAACGATTCGGGTGCCTTCGTTGGTTGCAACGACCTCATTGGCTTCGGTCATTTCTATTAAGGTCACATTGGTCTTAGTCATCATTTTTTGAAGAAGCTTAATCGGATTCGTATAAGCATCATCAACATACTTAATCCCACCGACAAAATTAGTAGCGCCCACGCGGGTCATCACTTCATTGCTATTATAAACTTCAACCGGAATCTTTAAAGAGCCCATCACATCGGCCACTTTTTTAAGTTCGTTGAATTCATTTTCTTGCGCAGCCAGTGAATAGGCGCCGCCTTTTTTGAATTCAATCGAGCTCTCATCGCCCTGAATAATGTTTTCCATCAAAAGGTCTAAATTTTTTTCTGAAAATCTCCAGATTTCAACGGCTTCATCAAGGCCGTGCTTATTAATCATCCGGTTAAAATGCTCGACTGAACCGCAAGTCACAAAACCCGCGTTTCGTCCTGAGGCTCCAAAACCCAAGCGGTTTTTTTCGATGATTGCAATTTTAAGAGAAGGATCTTCCTGATTGAGCCAGTAAGCGGCCGAAACCCCGGTAATACCCGCACCGACGATAACCACATCAAAATTTTTTCGGGATGCTTCGTTAGTTCTGTCAAGCCAGTACGACACGCTCATAAAAAGCCCTCTTTCTCGGAAATTTTCAAATAAAATTAAGATTGATACTTTAAATCCAATGAGTCTATTCATACTGTACCGCGTTTAGCCCCGAATCTCTTTCTGAGACAGTAATTTCCGACTTTAAAATAATATTGTAATTTTGCGCCAAAATACCCGAATAGTAAGTGACGTCGTTGGAGGATTCATTGAAACAATGGGTTGTTAAGCTGCTACAACAGTTAGATATTTCATTTTATAAAGAAAACGGATCAGATTCGCCTGCAAATATACCACTTATTAGCGAAGACAAGGCCACTTTGATATACATGATTGATGTTTATAATAAGCATCTTTTTGAGGTAGAAAAGCACTCGGTCCGCAAGGTCAGAGAAAAACTCGACAGCATGGCAAAAGATCTGGTGAATCCCGATCCGAAAGAAAATGAGAAAACCCTCTTCGAGATCAGACAATTTTTTTCTAGCTACCGTATTGATGAGTACTCGTATGTACAGAACACCTTCGACGATTTTAAAAGAATAGTATGGGATTTTGCCGACCAATTGAGCGAAGATCTGCAGTTCGAAAACTCCAACGAAAAACATCTCGAAACCCATTTAAAAGACCTTAAAGAGGCCGTTGAGGCCAATTCTATTGATCTTCTCAGGTTGAAATCACGTAATTTTATCAATTCTTATGTTGAATACCAGAGTGTTAAGAATGAAATGCGCAAAAAACGTGTGGCCCACACCAAGAAGAATCTTGATTCAGTTAAAAAGCAATTAATGGAAGCTAACAATAACCTTAATGTAGATCATTTGACGGCTGCAAACAATCGTAAGAGCTTTGACGAATACCTCAAAAAACTGGTGCAGTTGAATAAACTGAATGGCGGCCAAGTCAGTATTATTATGCTCGATATCGATTTCTTCAAAAAAATCAATGATTCCTACGGGCACGATATCGGTGATTTTGTGTTAAAAGAATGTGTGCAAATTCTGAAACAGGTTTTCAATAAGGAGCAAGAGATGGTTGCGCGAATTGGCGGCGAAGAATTCGTCGTGGTTCTTCCTAACCACTCAACCGAGCACGCCATCGTTCGTGCCGAAGAAGCTCAGAAGCGAATCAGGAACGAAGCCTTCATTCAGGGTAAAATCGACATCCGCTTCACGGTTTCAATGGGAATTGCTCAACTGCTCGAAAATGAAAACATCTCTGAGTGGCTTAAAAGGGCCGATCTCGCCTTATATCAATCTAAAAATTCCGGTCGCAATAAATACACCGTTGCCGGAAAACTTCTTAAAACCCCTAAAGTGGCTTAAACCCCACTGTACATAACTTCACACTGTCTAGAGATTAGTATACAGGTTACATCCTAGACAGTTTCGGCTGACTTCCAGAAGCCTTCTGAGCTATGGCCCGCAGCTTGCTTTAGGTTATTCTACACGCATCATCCATCAATCAAAAATTCTATTCAGGAGTTCGAATGACCAAAGAAATCATTTTAGGCAGTGTATTGTTTTTTTCAGCAAAAAATTATGCTGCCATCAATAAAAATCAAAAATTCACTCTTGATAATAGAGCAAGCATTACCATCGCGGTGATCGACACCGGCACAGACACAAAACATAAAGATCTCAGAAATTCCATTTGGATCAATGAGGGCGAAACCGGTATTGATGTCTTCGGACACAATAAAGCCACTAATGGTATTGACGATGATCAAAATGGATTCATTGATGACGTTAACGGATGGAATTTTGTAGATAATAATAATGATGTTTCTGATTCACATGGGCATGGGACACATATCTCGGGGATCATAAATAAAGAGTTTCAGAAGCATCAATCCAGCGGCACGTCCTCTCCTTCTGTTCGTCTGATGATACTGAAATACTTCAGCTCTAAAGCAGATGATGCCGAAAACATTTTGAATACTGTGAAAGCCATCGACTACGCCACTAAAATGAAAGCCCGGATCATCAATTACTCGGGCGGCGGAGCCAATCAGTTTCCCGCTGAGTATCGGGCCATCAAAAAGGCCGGACAAAATAATATAATTTTTATTGCGGCGGCCGGTAATAACAATACGAACACCGATGACAGTAAATATTTTCCGGCCAATTATTCCTTAGATAATATAATCTCGGTGGCGGCCACAGATGCGGCCGGCGAACTGGTTTCTTTCAGTAATTTCGGGAGCCATTCAGTTGATATTGCGGCACCCGGAAAACTGGTTACATCAACATTACCCGGCAACTCTTACGGAGTGATGAGCGGCACCTCTCAGGCCACTGCGTTTGTAACCGGTGCGGTCGCGGCTTTGTTGCACAATCGATTTTCTCTAAGGGCACCCGAGGTATTAAGTACTTTAATTAGCCGAGCTAAATTCAATAAATCATTAAAGGGGAAAACTAAATTTCAAGTGGCTATGACCCAAAATTTAGAGTAATCGCTTTATTATGTCGCAACCTGTCTTTTTATAATTAATTAATTTTTTAATTGTAACCCTCGCAGAGTTTACTA
>JAYVIY010000346.1:0-2959 GCA_043769795.1 Pseudobdellovibrio sp.
AGAACAGGTGCTGGAATTATTTGATAATTAATTGGATTTAAAGTTTTTTTAACCTGATAGCCAATATTATCGCCGGGCAAATAGCCTAAATTTTTTATTGGAGTTCTTACAAGAGAATCAAATGTCACTTTTGGGATCATTGCCGATACATCGAAACTAGCTTGCTTACCGGTTATACTGTCGAGCACCGCTTTTTCCGCAACCACCGAATAAGCAGGTACCGTCTGAGCAGTATTAAGTAAAAAAGTCGTCGAATTAAATTTATTTAAAGAATCAGCTGAATTACCAAACATAACCCCGAAGGCATCTGCCAATTTTACATTATTTTCCTTCATGGTTCCGGAGTTATCAACGACGAAGAATAGTTTTAAATCCGGAACAGGGTTAAGACCGACTGTAACCACTTCTTCGGAGGCACCCAGCGCCAAGCGTTCAGCTTCTAATACTTTAGACGCATATTCGGTGTCAGCAAATTTCATTTGCGAGCAATTCTGAAATTGAACTGTAAGTAGTAAAAAAGTAAAGATGATGAAAGAATAGGTTCTCAAATGCCTTTTTAGTTGCATCATAGTATCCCCCTGGACTCTTTAAGGATACCAGAGATTAACAAATACGAAAGTATTAGTCTTTAGTTCGCACCAATTTAGTTCAAAGTCTCAAAATTGGAAATAAACCTCTCGGTTTCAGCGCCACGTGAGCCCTTTATGACTAAAATATCGCCAGCCTGCGAGTGATCGACAAGCGTCTTTCCAAGACCTTCGGTATACCCAGTCTGAATAAATGAATCACCTAAAAAATTTGAATGTTGCAGACCTTTTTGAAAAGATTCGCAATCTTCACCGATAAAATAAATTTGCGAAAACCCGGCACGCCCAGCCTGATCGCCAAGCTCAAAATGAGCGTTTTTAGCTTCATCACCGAGCTCTTTCATCTGCCCGAACACCGCAATTTTTTTGCCGGCACATTTCAGCATAGGAATATTCTGAAGAAGCGCTTTCATACTATCCGGGTTGGCGTTATAGCCATCAAAAAGAATATCTACATTTGTTTTTGTGCGGATAAACTGATTACGACCCCATGAGGTTTTACAGAAACTCAGTGCTTTCCAGATCTGCTCGGGCTGCATACCACAGACATAAGCAATAGTGGCCGCAGCCATCAGGTTTGTCAGATTCTGTTTTCCGAAAACCGGCACAGTACAGGCCCCCTGCGCTCCGGCAATAATTCCGGATATCTTAATTTCCTGCATGTTAAGCTCGTCAATTTTGAAAAAAACATCAGCTTCTGGATTTTTTTCTGAAAATGACAGCATTCGCGATTCCGGAAACTTTTTCGCCACCGGATACATCATATCGAAAGTGAGATCTTGATCTTGATTGAAAATTCGAATGGTATCCGGGCGACTATCAAGGTAGATTTCGCTCTTTGCTTTGGCGATATTAGCCTGAGTTCCGAAAAATCCCAAGTGGGCGGTACCCACCATCGTACAGACACAAATATCAGGGTCTGCAATTTTAACAAGCTCGGTGATTTCACCCGCATGATTCATTCCCATTTCAACCACTGCAAAGTCGGCATCGATTGGAATATGCAGCAAAGTCATCGGAACACCCCAGTGATTGTTGAAACTTCCCTGACTGTAGTGAGTTTTTTTAAACTGGCCTAATATCTGCGCGGTAAATTCTTTCGTTGTGGTTTTGCCGTTTGATCCGGTGATTCCGATCACTTTAGCTTTCAGCGTTTTTCTGTACTCATGTGAAAAGCTCTGCAAGGCTTTCAAAGTATCTGCAACTTTCAGAATGCTGACTTTTTCTTTCAGATATTCGAATTTCTCCGGTAAATGATGAATCAAAAGCGCGGTGGCTCCGCTTTTTACAGCCAGATCCAGAAATTCGTGGGCGTCGTAAGATTCTCCCTTTAACGCAATAAAAATATGATCGGTCAGGTCTTTGCGGGTGTCGGTTCCGAAGTCTGCGAATTCAGAATTAATATTCGCAAGAATTTGTGCATTAGTCCACGATGTGATTTGCTTCAGTTGCCATTTCATTTCTTAGCCCTCTAAATACTTTTTTGCGATATCAAAATCGCTGAAATGTTTATATTCGGTTCCGATGATCTGATAATCTTCATGCCCTTTTCCGGCTATAAGGATAACGTCCCCATCACTTGCCGTTTCAATAGCTTTTTTAATCGCAAGTTCACGATCGATTTCGACCTGAAATGTTTTGTTCGATTTCGGAATTCCCTTAAGAATATCATCGATAATTTGTTGCGGGTCTTCGGTTCTCGGGTTGTCAGAAGTAACAATAATCTGATCACTGAGCCTTGCTGCGATTTCTGCCATTATCGGCCTTTTGGTTTTGTCACGATCCCCTCCACAGCCAAAAACGGTAAATATCCGGTTTTTTGACTGCGAACTTTCTCGTATTTTATGCATAGACTTTAATACACTTTCAAGAGCATCGGGCGAATGCGCGTAATCTACAAAAACAGACTTTTGCGAGGTCGATTCTACCCGCTGAAAGCGCCCCGGTATGCCCCCGAAGCTCGAAAGGGCCTGCAAGCTCTGCTTAAGACTGACGCCGATTGTAATAGCCGCCAAACAACTGGCTACGATATTGTATATCGTGTGCTCGCCACAAACAGATAATAGAGCTCTGCAGGTTTCAAGAGCCGTTTTAATTTCAAATTCGGTTTCTTTAAAACTTGTCCGTAAAATTTTAAACTGAAAATCGGATTGGCGCTGACCATAGGTCCATGCAACAGTTTCATCGGCCACTTTCAGTTTTCGCCCGGAAGAATCGTCGATATTGACGACCGCAAACTTTGGTCTTTTCGAAGTCAACCGCATCACGTCCGTGAAAAGTTTTTGTTTGGCTGAAAAATACTTATCCATGGTTTTATGGTAATCAAGATGATCGTGGGTAAGATTAGTAAATATGACCGTATTAAAGTGAAC
>JAYVIY010000347.1:0-7924 GCA_043769795.1 Pseudobdellovibrio sp.
ACGGTAAATTTATACTTTTTCATGGTTTTGATAAAATCCGGGAAATCTCTTGGATTGGTAATTAAAACATTTTGTGTGCCGTATCTCATCAGAGCCAAACTGCAAACTGTGAGTGAAAAAATATGGTACATCGGAAGTGGAGTGATGGCGATTTCTTCGCCGATAACTAACTTGGGTTTCATCCAGGCACAGATTTGCAGAATATTTGCGATAATGTTTTTGTGGGTCAGAATCGCGCCTTTAGAAACGCCGGTGGTTCCGCCAGTGTATTGTAAGAAAGCGATATCGTCGTGGGTCAGTTTGGGCTGAACATAAGTCTTTTGCGATCCGAGTTTCAGCGCCTCTGACCATGTGTGATGTTTCAGTGAAAATGCAGGAACGACTTTTTTTACTTTTTTCAGAACAAAATTAATTAAAGTTTTTTTCAGAAATGGAAGTTGATCTCCCACTTCGGTAACAATGACATGCTTGATGTCGGTATCCTGAATCACCTCTTCGAGCAGTTTTGCGAAGTTGGCTAAAATCACAATGGCCTTGGCGCCTGAATCTTTGAACTGATGTCGCATTTCTGGGGCCGTGTATAACGGGTTGGTGTTAACAATGATCAGTCCAGCTCTGAATGCGGCAAAAAGAACGATGGGGTATTGCAGAATATTCGGCATTTGAATAACAATCCGGTCGCCTTTTTTTAAGCCGAGATTGTTTTGAAAAAAGGAGGCCAGTTGTCCTGATAACACATCAAGTTCGTGGTAACTTAAATCTGTTTCAAAATTAGTGAAAGCAGCACGATTACGAAACTTTCGGATCGCCTCATCGCTGACTTCAAGAATATTCTGGTATTCGTTTAGATTAATCGAATGCGGCATGTTTTTCGGGTAGTTCTTAAACCAAGTTTTTTCCATGAAATTATCTTGAACTAATACTTGCTAAATGAAAAGAGGAAAAACATAATGCTATTTGTGTCAAAAGGTTTGTCTTTGTTCCTTTTTTGCAGTCTGCTCCTAGCTTGCACGCCAAGGACTGACCATGCGTCGAAAAAAGATGAAGATGTTGTTAAGGAAGTCACCAAGCCGACTCCGGTCATCGCTGCGAAACCTCAATTCAGTAAAACTCTTCGCGAAGCGATTTATTTTTCGAACAGTCTTGAGCGAGAAGCCCTTAAGTTGATTTTGAAAGACAATACGTTTCAAAAACAGACTTTGTTTTCGGTTCTAAGTTATATTGTCGAAACCAATTCAGGATCTAAAAAGACCACTCCGTTCGGGTTGGATTGCGGCCAGTTTCTGGTTACTTCTGAAGGTCGATTGATTAAAATTTTTAAAGCTTGCGAAAAACCGGCTATTGAAATTGCGCGAATTCAGACCATTGAAGAGGAAAATCTTTATGAAGTGGAATTCTTGATTAAAGATTGGGCGAATGTCGTTGGCTTACCGGTAACTCTGACCTCAGATAATTTACGTTGTCAGCTCAGGGTCCGGGAAAAGAAGCTTTACGGACTTAAATGTGACAACTGGTCTTATTTGACGCAATCGGATCAGTTGTCGTCTACAATTGTTAAAGCGCGAGAATTTGTGTTTCAGCGGGATGCAAAAAAGCAGTTTGTAATCAAGGGCGGTTTCTTTAAAGAGCTGGTCGAATACAAGAAATTAGACATAATGGTTCCGCTTGAGGGTAAAATTAAAATTTTTGAAAAAGAACTACAAGTTATAGACGAATTTGCGAATAAAATGAACGAAGAAAGTCGGGCAAAACATGAAAAAGAAGAGCAGTACAAAGAGCACATCAGCGAAGAAGGTGCAAAAAAAATCTCCGAAGCGGCCAGTCAAGAAAGCAGCCAAGAAAGCAATCAGCAGAACAAACAAGAAGTCCAAAAAGCCGGTGAAGGCGAAGAGCAAACCGGCCCCCAAGGCGTCCCTGAAGTCAGCAATCCTGAAGGCGGTTCACGCGGGGGTCGAGGTCGGTAGTCAGGTTCCGGATTTTAAAGTCAGAAGTTCTTCCGGAGAAGAATTTCAACTTTCTCAGTTAAATGGAAAAAAAATAGTTTTGTACTTTTATCCGAAAGACGACACTCCTGGATGCACAATAGAAGGAAATGATTTTAACCGTTTACTTTCTGAATTTACAGAATTGAATGCATGTATTTTCGGTATTTCGCGGGACAGCGTTGAGTCGCATTGTAAATTCATCGGAAAATTCGGGTTCGAATTTGAATTGTTAAGCGATGACAAGGAAATCATGTGTAAACTTTTTGACGTCATCAAAGAAAAAAACATGTACGGTAATATTAAGCTTGGTATCGAGCGCAGTACATTCGTAATCGATGAAAACCAGAAGTTGATAGCCGAATTCAGAAAAGTGAAAGCCGAAGGTCATGCGACGGCCATACTTAACTTTTTAAAGGCGTTGTAAAATCAGGCTATTTTTTGAGTTCTTGAAGTTGATGAATAAAATCATCAACTTCAGTTGTTTGAGTGTCCCAACTGGTCATAATTCGGCACTCTAAAGTTTTTTCGTCCCAAACATAGAAGAAATATTTTTCTCTTATTTTTTTGATCCAATCACGGGGTAAAATTGCAAACACGGCATTACTTTGTCTTGGACTGGTCAGTTTTATTTCTGAGATTTCACTGAGTCCGCGATAAAGCCTATCGGCCATAGCGCACGAATGCCCGGCAATTTCGAGATACAAATTATTCTTAAAATATCTTTCGAACTGGGCAGCAATGAAACGGGTTTTCGACGGCAATTGAGCGGCCTGCTTGCGAATGTATTTAAGTTTGGTTTTAGAAAGTTTTGCCAGTTCGGGATTAAGCACTACAATAGCTTCACCCATCATAAAACCGTTTTTGGTGCCGCCGAAAGAAATTACATCAACTCCAAGATCGGTGGTCATTTCTCTAAACGAGCACTTCAGCTCAATCAGCGCATTGGTTAAACGCGCGCCATCCATATGCACAAAAAGATTATTCCTATGTGCCCAATCTGCAATTTCTTTGATTTCGCCGAGACTATAACAGGTTCCGAGTTCGGTGGGTTGGGTGAGGCTTACCACTCTTGTTTGGCTGAAGTGTTGGTCGCCTTTGCGAATTAGCGACTTTTCAAGTTCAGCAACAGAGAGTTTACCTTGTAGGTGAGGTAAAGGAATTAACTTTCCCGCAAAGAATTCAGGAGCGCCGCACTCATCGAGATTAAGGTGGCTGACATCAGAACAAAAAATCGATTCGTGACGTTCGGCTAAAAATCTTAAAGCAAGTACGTTGGCGGCGGTTCCATTGAAAACAAAAAAAACTTCTGCCTTTTCGGAAAAGACACTTTTAATTGCCAAGATAGCTTTTTCACTTTGTTGATCCGTGCCGTAGCTGGGGGCGTGGTCTTTGTTACATTCTATAATTGAATTCAATAGCTCCGGATGAACGCCAGCATGATTGTCGCTTCCGAAACCCTTCATAGGTCGCCCTGAAACATAAAGTGATAGGCAATCAAGGCAGCAGTCTTTGCGGTTTGATCAGCGATATCCAGTGGCGGGGAAACTTCGTAAATTCCGAGTCCTCGAACATCAGCCATTTGCGACAATTTCGAAAAAAATCTGAGATAGTCTTCGGTTTTCAGGCCGGTAACCCAAGATTGGCTGCAACCCGGGGCTTCTGTTGAGCTGAGGCAGTCAATATCGAAACTGATAAAAACAGGAGTATTTTTTGTTAAGTTTGAAAACAACGAAAGTTTAAAAAGTGAGCCGAGTCCTTGGTTTTTCTGGATGTCGACTAAATTAAAGATTTGAGCATTTTTATTGATTGCCCAGTCTCGATGCTTTTGCGAATTGCACTGTGGTTGAATGCCAACTTCGGCAAAATCAAAGCGATTTTGAAATTCATTGAGTAACCTAAAAAACGGAGTTCCACTGCTGAGTCCATTAGTGGTTGGTCGCACATCTAAATGGGCATCAAAGTTTATTATCAAGGGTTTTGTATCATGGGCAGAGTGAGCAGCGAGAAAACCTGCCGCATCGGCATAGCCGTAATCGTGTCCCCCGCCGAGGCTAATCGTTTTTATTTTTTTTGTGTGAAGGGCTTTGATACTCTCTTTGGCCAATTCGTGGCGCTTTGCCAATTCTGAATGAGTTTCCAAGTCACCGATGTCATATAATTCTGTGGTTAAATACGAAGGAGTCATCTTGTAAAGGTGGCGGCGAATGGCGGCGGGCCCTTCAGAGGCTCCGATGCGGCCCTTACTGATGGCAATACCCTCATCATCGGGATAGCCAAGCAAGCAGATGCTGTTGGGTTTGCTGACTTCTGAAGCTTCAGAACTTTTTACGATTTCGCCAAGACGAATATCATCCGGATCATTTTTTGAAAAAAATAGACTTTGAGAAGCTAATTTGAACGGGCTCACACTGTTACTTTCTTAGATGTATAGTTCTAAGAATATCGCCGGTTTCTGAATCGTACAATTGGATTTGCAGATCTTTTGAATTATTGATTATGAGGTCGCCAACGTAGCTTCCGCGATCGCCTGCAAGCAACATCACCCAAGAATTAGAGGTGGCGTTGATTAAATAGGTGTAATTAGGAGCGCCCACCGGAGAGCATTTTTTTGAAGCTCCGCGGTAGGAAACTGAAAACTCTGTAAAGCTTGTAAAATTATAACAATAGAGGTCGTCGCCGAGCCAGCTTCCGAGCAAGACATTAAGTCCGATGTAGTTAACCGAACTTACTGTTAGAACCGTTTGCTTTTCATCTCTGAAGCCTTCAACAGAAAGAAAATCACCGTCGCTTAATTTATTGATGTAGCTTGATATTAACGCGGTTGAGGCGTTCAAAGAGTAGGTTTTTTGGAGTGAGGCATCGACGAATTTCACGTTGGTCTTTGTTCGAGTAACGCTGCCTTCATAGCTTAAAGCCATTGTTTTAATACTAAGAAGGATGCAGATAACGAAAAATTTAAGTGTCATAGTGGGTTAAAAAACACGATATACACTTGGGGTCAATTTTAAAACCAGAGGCGAGCGCACTCGTAGAAAAAAATACAAATGTTTAATATATAAGCAAATTAAATGTTATGCGTTAAGTATATGAATCTTGTGGGAAATATTATGAAATGAAGTATGAGTTTTATTTCATTGCACAGTTTTTTTGTACTATTGATTTTAGTCTTCACGATCACCTTGAGCACCAATGGGGCACTGGCTCAGACAGACTCAAGTGGTCGTGCAGCTAAAACATTTTCGAGAACTTACGGTCGAACTGGCGTTTTTGTCGATACCGGCATTTATCTTGGTCAGAGCGACGCTGTTGCAAATCCTGCCACCTCTAATGAATGGCAACACAGCACTTCAATTTATGATTTTAAAGCTGGATACATTACCGACTCTAAATTGTATTTCGGTGCTGAGTACAGTTCGCGGACTGATGATCTGGTTACCGCTGATTCTGCCGATGGAAAGTCGGCGGGTCTTGGATTGGGGTTGTTCTCAGACGCCGGCTTTAATGCGCGGGCATTTTATGTCTTTGATAGTACGTTCGGAAACTACGGGAGCGGAACCGGATATAAAGTTGATTTGGGGTATATGATCAACTTAACGGCAAATTTTTTTCTGGGTTTTTCTGTATCTATGCGACAAACAACTTTTAAGAGTAATAACAGTATTTTTCAATTCAGCTCGTGGGCACGAAGAGAAACCTATCCGCTGGTTAGTCTTGGAATTATTTTCAATTAGTGAGTTGTAGTAACGTCCAGGTGGCCAGTTCCTGCAGTTCTGAAGATTCTATTTTCTGAACTGTTTCGCGCAGCTCGGCCAGATTCTTGTTTGCAATGACGATCAGTGCGTTTCTCTTGAGCCCTTTCGCTCCGGAACGCGAGAGCGGTGAACCGAAATGATATTTTTGAATTTGCTTATGAGAGGCCGTCAATAGAAATTCAAAATAGGCGACTAACTCAGCCTTGGCCTCAAAAGATAAATCAATTAATGCCGTGGTTTCTAGGCCGGGCATTGAGGTTATTTTTTTCTTTCTAAAAAATTTTTCATTCCAAGGGCAGACCGTCTGGCAGAGATCGCATCCGAAAAACCAGTCGCCGATTTTTTTACGTAACTCAATCGGAGCTACTGTTTTTGATTCAATGGTCAGATAGGAAATGCACAGATCGGCCCTTAGTGTGCGAGGTTCAGTCAGGGCATTGGTGGGGCAGACATCGATGCATTTGGTACAAGTACCACAAAAGTCGGGGAGTGCCTCAATCGTGTTTGTCGTCGTCGAAGTATCTAGAGAACTTAGAATCTCCGCGATGAAGAAGAGGCTTCCGTGCTCGGGATGTATAAGGCAGGTGTTTTTTCCGAACCATCCGAGGCCGTTCTGATAGGCCATATCACGTTCAAGAATAGGCCCGGAGTCGACGTAGGGTAGAAATATTTCGTTCGGAAAATCCAATTCAAGCTGCTGAATTATTCGTTGAAGTTTTTGTTTGAGCCAGATGTGATAGTCTTCATTTTTGGCGTAGAGGGCCACGCGGGCCGGAGTTTTTAATTGGTCGGCATTGGCTGCTGGAAAATAGGCCTGCGAAAGTGAAATGACTGACTTAAGAGAGGCCTCGATGAGCTGCGGGTTTTTTTTTAACGCCAGGTGCGTTTGGAGGTAGGTCATGCCGGCGTGGTAATTGTTACTCAACCATTTTTCGTAGAATTCGATACTGAGAGGTTTCTTGAGCGTACCGAATTCAATCTGATTAAGCGTAAGTTCATCTTTAATGCTGTCTAACTTATTTCTTAGAGAAAGATTGAGGTGGGTTTGAATATCAGTCATAGTTATTATTGTGTACAATATTGCATTAAGTCTTAAAAAGCATCGTCTTTATAGCGATTTTCAAGTTGTTAAAGAACGGCTGGCGGCTCACCAATTTGTCTGTTGGCTGGCGGGGGGCGCAGTTCGAGATTTTTGCCTGAATCGAGAGGTTGACGAATTTGATCTGGTTACAGATGCCAATACTGAAAACCTGAAAAAGATATTTCCGGAAGCCTTGCTGGTTGGCGAAAATTTCGGTGTTTTGAAAATTCCTTTGGCAAGCGGAGACATTTTTGATTTAACGACCTTTCGTGAAGAATCTGACTACGTTGATGGCCGAAGGCCATCGCATGTCAGTGCAGCCACTCCGCTGAAAGACTCTGAACGACGCGACTTCACAGTGAATTCTCTTTTCTGGAACGACGTAAGTATGGAGATTCTAGATTATCGGGGGGGGCTTTTTGATTTAAGTCGATCTCAATTAATTTGTGTCGGCGATCCCGAGGTGAGATTCAGTGAAGACTATCTGCGGATAATGAGGCTTGTGAGGTTTTCGGCCCAGCTGAGATTTGATATCGATAAAGCGACCGACGCCGCCGCAATAAAGTATTGTTCAAAGATTTCTAAAGTCAGTGGCGAAAGAATCTGGGTTGAGTTAAAGAAAATTGAAAGAGCCAAAGGCTGGAATTTTGTTTTTCAGCAGAAGTTGTTTCGCTTGCTTTTGCAGGAAATTTTTTCATCGGTGGAAATTAAATTACAAGAATTGCCTGAGTTGGTCGAAAATATATTCGTCATCTTCTATTTGTTAAATCCGGGGTTTGATCTTACTGACCTACTAAAGACAAGGTTGAAGTTATCGAATCAAGAGCTGGTGGAATACACCGCTATTAGATTTTTGATGGTTCAAATTCAAAACTTTAGTGTGGAAGAGCTGACTTATGAGATAGAAAAATGGCCACTATGCATGCGACAAATGTCGATGCTTGTTCAGTCAGGACTAATGGATAAAACTATCGAGCAAAGTGTAAAAAACATACTCAGTTCTTATCCTGAACCTCTTATTGCACCCAAAGAAATGTTGGATTTAATGCCTCATCGATACATTTCGGAAGAAATGAGATTTTTACGTGTCAGTCAGTTCAAATCAA
>JAYVIY010000348.1:0-18701 GCA_043769795.1 Pseudobdellovibrio sp.
CAGAACGAAAAAAGTCTGCTGCATTTCCTTGATTTTATTCAGTCTGAATCCATCGGTGATGACTTTGTAGCGAAGATGTTTCGTTTTATTTGGAAAGACCTTAAAAAAATAAGTCGGCTTCATCTGATCGGTTTAAGTATGACCACGCATTCAGGTAAATCAAAAATTCTATTTTATGATGGGGCAGCAGAGTCTACCAGCATAGCTGGAGTTGAATTTTCGGGCGGCAGTGTTTCAGCCCAGCTGGCTTCGGTTTGGGGGCGGCCGGTCGGAAAAATAATGCACTGGCAGCTTCCGGAAAGTTCCCGTGAAGCTTACCTTTTTTTAGAAGTGGTCAACGCGGTCGATGCTGAGAAGATTTATGCTTACCTCAATGAGCGACTTGCTGTTTTAAGCATGTATCTTGACCGTTGGATGATTGAAAAAGAAATTGAAGTGGTTGTCGACCGCTGGAAAAACACCTTTAAATCATTTTCAGGTTCGACCCACGTTATTGATGAAAGCTTTAAAATCTACCAATCGAATTATTCACATAACGCCGGAGATTACTGTTATAAGGTGCTGGCAAAAAGAGATTCTCCTTGTGAAATGTGTCCGATAATCAAAAATCGAAATACTCATTTCATACTCAAAGAAGAAATGAGTGTTAAAACATACTATTCACAGTTTAAATTTCAGTCGAAAAAATACTATTTTGTTATTTACGAAGATATTACCAAATTGAATCAGTTACATTCAAATATAATTCAGACAGAAAAAATGTCGACCTTAGGTCGTCTCGGAAATCATTTAGCCCACGAATTAAATAATCCTTTGGCTGGAATAAAATCCTATGTTCAGACTTTGCTTGATGACGGTCAGCCTTCGTCCCACTTGCCGGCTACTGCCAAGTCGGATCTCAACGAAATACTGAAGGCTACAGTCAGATGCCAAAAAATTATTAAGAATTTTATCGATTTCAGTCAGAAAAAAGAACCCTCACTTGAAAATGTTCAATTTTCCGAAGTTCTGCAAAATACTCTGGTATTGCTGAAAACGGCCTTAAGATCGCATCGACTTTTTGTTGATTTGAAAAATGATCAGGTTTTGGCAAATTCACATGATCTGCAACAGGTCATATTCAATTTGATCAAAAATTCGTGCCAGGCCATGCAGGATGCGGGCTCGGGTGCCGGCTCAATTAAAATATACCAAGAAAGCACTGAAACTTCCAATGGACCGAAAATCTGTTTTCAGATCGAAGATACCGGGCCGGGTTTCAGCAACGAAATTCTTAAAAATATCTTTCAGCCATTTATGACGACCAAAGACATGGGCGAGGGCACGGGGTTGGGTCTGTACCTATCGAAAAAATTAATGAACAATATGAATGCCGACTTACAAATTACCGCTTCCAGCGCAAAAGGGGCGAAGATCACATTGGTCTTTGATAAATTATGAAATTTCTAGTGGTTGATGACGAAGTTTTAATTCGCAAATCGCTGGTGCGGGCCTTTGCGGCTTCGGGTTTTGAATGTGATGAAGCTGAAAATGGCGCTAAAGCTTTAGAAAAAATCAATAAGAATGACTACCGCGCTATTCTGCTGGATGTGATCATGCCGGAGAAAAATGGTTATGAGGTTTTACTTGAAATGAAAAAGAAAACCCCCGTTTTCGTCATTTCGGCTTTCACCGGAGACGACACAAATATAGGCTATATTCAGGGCGACCCAAGGGTCGTTGAATACATTTCAAAACCTTTTGAGGATATTTTTTTAATCGTAAAAGCCGTGGTCGCTAAAACATGAGAATTATTTCAGGTCGTTTCAAAGGCAGAGTACTTAGTTCTTTTCAGGCCGACCATATTCGTCCTACGACCGATCGCGTGAAAGAAACTCTCTTTAATAAATGGATGACAGATGTTGAAGACGCGCGGGTGCTCGATTTGTTTTCAGGCACCGGTAATCTGGGCCTTGAGTCACTATCTAGAGGCTGCTTGCATGTGGATTTTGTGGAAATGAATGTTAAATCCATTCAAATACTAAAGAAGAACATCGAACTGTTAAAGTTGCAGTCGAACGAATACAGTATTCATAAAATGGATGTGCTGCAGTATCTTTCGAAATACCGGGGCGAAGCTTTCAATTTAATTTTAGCAGACCCTCCGTTCACCGAGAAAATGGCTCATGACGTGATGCAGGCCATTGATGCCAGCCTTTGTTTTGGCGCTAATACCTTAATTGCTATCGAGTCGCATAAAAAAGAGCGTATGGACGAGGCGTATGCGAATTTATACCGCTACGACTTCAGAGATTACGGCGATAAAGTGCTTTCTTTCTTTACTAAAAAAGCGCAAGATTAATTCATGCCAAAAATTGCAGTTTACCCGGGAAGTTTCGACCCGATTACAACCGGCCATCTTGATATTATTGAACGCATTTCCCATATTTTTGATCACGTCATTGTTCTTGTCACTGAATCCAACGAAAAAAAATATCTGTATAATGCTGCAGAACGTATGAATTTTCTTAAAAAAGCCGTCAAGGGTAAAAAGAAAATTGAAGTGGATACCTTTCAAGGCCTGACTGTCGAGTATATGAAAATGAAAAAAGCCCATGTTATTGTGCGCGGCCTAAGGGCCGTAGCCGATTTTGAATATGAAGGCACGCTGGCCAGTATGAACCGGCGTTTAGCGCCTGAAATTGAAACTTTCATGGTTTTTTCGCGGCCCGAATATTATTTTATTTCATCACGTGGTGTAAAAGAAGTGGCACGTAACGGCGGAGACCTTACCGGACTTGTGCCTGATTTTGTTAAGAAAAATCTTCAGAAAAAATTACGGGGTTAGTCATGTTATCAATGCGTGCAAAGAATTTAAAAACCTCTCCCACTTTGTTTTTAGTGGCTAAAGCAAAAGAACTACAAGCACAGGGTCACGATGTGATTTCACTCACAGTCGGTGAGCCCGATTGGCCGACCTATCCCGCAGCGAGCGAAGCAGGAATTGAAGCCATTAAAAAAGGAATAACCAAGTACACGGCTGCAAACGGCACCATAGAACTACGCAAAGCCATTGCACAGCGAGTTCAAACTGATCTGGGCCTTACTTATGCCGTTAATGAAATTGCAGTTACGAGCGGTGCAAAATTTGCTATTTTTGCGGCGTTGCAGATGCTTTGCGATGCCAATGACGAAGTTATTATCCATTCACCTTATTGGGTCAGTTACCCTACAATGGTAGAGCTTTCAGGCGGTAAACCAGTGTTGGTTACCTGTACAGAAGAAACCAATTTCAAAATTACCGCTGAGCTTTTAAAAAAACATATTACCCCGAACACTAAAGCTTTTTTATTTTGTTCGCCTTCAAACCCCACCGGGTTTGTCTATTCTAAAGAAGAATTAAAAGAAATTGCCGAGGTAATTAAGCAGCACCCCCGAATGGCTGTTATCAGCGACGATATGTACAACCGCCTGATGTTTGACGGCTCTAATTGTGCGCCTCATATTTTAGAGGTGGCTCCCGAACTGAAAGATCGCACGATAGTTATCAATGGTGGATCAAAAGCTTACTCAATGACCGGGTGGAGAATCGGCTGGGCGATGGGGCCACAGAGAATCATTCAAGCCATAGGTGATTATGCTTCGCAATCAACCGGTGCGCCTTCGAGTATTTCTCAGCATGCAGCGGTTCAGGCTTTGCTGAATTGCGAACCGAATATAAAGGAAACAAACACTATTTTAAAACAGCGTCTCAAAACGGCGCTGGTCGAATTTAAAACTATACCTGAGTTTAAAGTGTACGAGCCGGATGGCGCTTTTTATCTCTGGGTCGATGTAAGAAAAGTGCTAGGTAAAACTTACGCCGGCGTAAAGGCCGTCACTTCAAAGGATTTTTGCCAGATCTTGTTAGAAAAAATATTTGTGGCTACGGTTCCAGGTGAAGAATTCGGTAACCCCGGTTTTATGCGTCTGAGCTTTGCCATCGATTCAGAACGAATGGCTCAGGCCGTAAAGAGAATAAAGAATCTCATTAGCGAAGGAACCTAAGTTTTATTTTACGATTTTTCTGAATTCAAAAGGTCTGACGATTTTGCCTGACTCTGTCTTAGTTATTTCATTCGCTTTTTTATCTTCAAGAAATGTTTGCGGAATCTGCGTCGAATTCTGAGCCAGATTATGATTGAGTGTATCGGTGATAGCGGTGCTGAATTCCTGTTTAATTTGATTCATTGAGGTCATGTCAGGAGAGTTCATATCGAAGGCCGTTTCGGAAGCCATGCTGCTCATTTTCTTCAATTGATTCATTTGCGTCGTGAACTCGCTCAATTCCTGCGCGCGGTATTTTCCGATTGTTTGTTGATTTTGACCCATGTCCTGGGTCGCTGATTCAACCCACGCTGGCAGGCGCTCTTCATTAAACTGCAATTCTTCGCGATTCATTTTAGTGATCATTTCAATTTCGGCGGCCGACAGGTCTATTTTTTGACTGATCTGATCGACGGTGAAGCCTTGGTTAGCCAGTTTGGCAGCCTGCACATATTTACTGGTTTTCTGGCGTTCGGCCATTTCAACATGCGGAACCTGTTCATAGAATATTTTTGAAACATCGAGGGCTTTATTCAGTGCGTTCTCTATTTGCACGATCTTTTCGTCAGACTTTAGCAGTTGACGCTGCACTTCGCCGGCTTTTTGGTCGATGACATGGACCCATTTGCGAACCTGTTCGTCTGTTTTATCTGATAAATCCTGCAGTATCGAAATTTTATTTTGCAGGAGTTGAAGCCCGCGGGTAAGGCGATTGTCTTCGGCCTTAGTTTTATTTTTTGTCAGTACCGAAAAACCAATGTACGCGATCAATAACACATTAAGAAGACTCAAAGAGAGTAACCAATAATTCACAGCAAATTCCTCCGCATTGTTTATTTTAGCGTCTTAACTTGTTAGTTTAAAGAGTACTGTGCTATAACCAGACTAAAGACCCCAACCCGTACGTCGAGGAGAGAATATGAAAAATCAATTAGTGTCGCTGTTCTTCGCAATAGTCGTTTTAACTTTAGTATCTGAGTTAACTTTGGCGCAGCCCCCGGGATTTCCGGGCCAGCCACAGCCTCCCGGTTACAGCGACATTTACGGCCCCGGCAGAACGGTACGTTGGTGGGATATGGGAGTAATTCAAGCACAGAAGTTCATGACAATTGATGTTCGACTTGATGTGCGTGGACAATTTGTAAATGAAATTTTTCTGGCAGCAATTGATAATCATGTAGGTATTAAATCGGCATCAGCACGTCTTGCTAACGGACAAATGATAGATCTGCAATTTTTGACGGGCACTCTTCGTCGCGATCAACGAGCTCAGGCGAGGCTTGACTACAGAAATTCTTTAAGAATTGACACAATATACTTAACTATTGAGTCACCGAATTTAGCGGGCTCGCGGGCTTCGTTAGGTATACAGCTGGGGCTGGCTTACTAGAATGATCAGCACGCATATTCTCGACACCACGCTGGGAGTCACGGCCAAAGATGTAGTGGTCGAATTGGCTAAGTACGATAACAAGGCTTGGCAAGTTTTAAGCTCAGAAAAAACCAACTCTGATGGACGTATTGTTTTTAATTGCGCCGCGGTGGCCGGAGTCTATCGCTTGAAATTCGCAATTGAAGATTATTTTTTAACGAATAATGTTAAGCCGTTTTTTATTGTGGCCCCGGTGGTTTTCAAAATTGAAGATATCAATCGTAATTATCATATTCCACTTTTACTGAATCCTTTCGGCTACAGCACCTACCGGGGAAGTTAATGAAGTTCGAGATCCCCTATTATCAGGAGTATATATCTGAAGAGCTTGCAGATTACCTGCTGAAGGAAGCCATAGCCGTTGATGGTGTCGACGACCTTTTACAAGTAGGAAAAAACGCGGGCCTAGAAACGTCAGAGGCTCTGCATTTTTTAGCTGACCTTTACCGAGACCTTGAAGGCGATCTGAAAAAAGTTTTAAACCAAAGAATTATTGATCGAAAATTTATAGATGAACGGGTTAAAGCCTGCTTTGAGTATAACGAAAATATGCAACGGGATTTTCTTGATCCCGAATATAAAACTGTTATCGGTCTAGAAGATGCTAACGGACGAATTGTGATTGGGCCGCACTCCTCTGAGTATTGCGAAGTTCGCCCCGATAAGCCGATTGCACCGATTCCTGATTTTTTAAGCGGGCCCCATGTCACATTGTTCGGCCCACCGGGAAGTGCGAAGATGGCAATCAATGCGATGAATACTTATCATCGCCGACTTAAAGATGAACCGGGCATAGTTGCGGAGCTGCTCAGAACATCTGATAGTGTTCCAAAGTGGGGTGCCGACGATGAAGATTCGAAAACTCCGCTACGTTCAGATTTAGTCAGTTCAGCAGTCAATCTCACGCACTGTTTTAATGGAGAGCTTTCATTTTCCGAAGGAGACAAAAGCTACTCTTTAGCCTCTGATCATCTGTCGATTCCGATTAAAAGATTTCCGGGTCTGGCGCTTCCCTGTACTTTTTTATTCTATAAATGCAATCCGATACCGCTCCACTTGTATGACTTCGGCTTGCATTTATTTAAAAATTGGCACAATCCGAAGGCCTTAGTATTTTATGTTCCGAAATTAGAAAATGAAGAAGAAGCCAGGTACATTCACAAAATGATTTCGCTTGCTGAGGCTAAAATTAAACAGCATCACCACGAATATCAACTGGGAACTGTGCGCCTGATGATTGTGCTTGAGAATCCGCGGGCAATTCTTCGAACACATGAAATCATTGATGAACTTTACCCGTATTTTGTCGGCGCCTCGCTGGGCTGGCATGACTACCTCGGATCAACCGCTCGCCTTTTTAAGAACGATGGCAATTACCGTATTCCGGTTAAGGCCGACCCTGACATCGTCATTAAATATATTAAGGCATCTCATAATTTGCTTTCTGATGTTGTTGGCTCGCGGGGCGGAATAAAAGTCGGGGGAATGTACGGTATTCTGCCCCTTGATACAGATATGTTTTCAGAGTCGTTTCAAGTCACGATCAAGGGCTATATTAAAGACGTTGTAACTCAGATGAAAAGAAATCTCACAGGATTTTGGGTGGCTCATCCCGATTTTGTCAGACTTGGTTTAGCCTTGGTCGAAGCCTGGAAATTTCATGCCGCAGGTCAACCAGCGCCACTTACTAAGTTAGTTGAGGAATTGCTCGATAAAAAATATCACCGTGAAGTTCTGGAGTTTATTAAAAATCCGGATATTACGGGGCTGAATAAAAGTGATTCTCAGTATGTCAGATCTTTATTGGTGGCCGATATCAAAGAATCTGATTTTATTGCAAATCATGATCCGGAAGAAATTCGCTATAATGTTTTTCAATCTTTGCAGTACCTGACCGATTGGCTTTGCGGGAATGGTTGCGTGGCTCTGCCGGCCCATGTGCATGGCGTAGCTGTTAGGGTGATGGACGACCTGGCCACGGCAGAAAGATCGCGCTGGGAAGTTTGGCATGAGATCAGGCATGGTCGCATAAAAATTGAAGAGTTTTTGAAGATTGCCTTTGAAGAACTTCATTTCATTCGAAAAGATCTTTCAGATAGTAAGAAAATTGTACAAGTTAAATGGAACGCAGAAACTGAAAAGTGGTATCCGGTGGCTTTTCGATTGATGATTCAGCTGATGACTTCAGAAAGTCCGGTCGAATTTGCAACCGAACTGTTGATGCCGTTTACAGTTGAAACTCTGCGTGAAACGGCTGACCCAATGAAAAAGGTCTGCGAATTAAATAAAGACAAGTTCAAGCTGGATCCTTATATTGAAAGATTTATTTATTATTTTGAAGTTTGCGGCTGTGCTCGCTTTGCAAGCGAATTGGCCGGGAATCTTGCGCTTAATCTGATTCAGGCTGAAGAATTAATTCTTAATTTTACAAAATCAGAAATTATTGAAGCTGCTCATTTTCATGGAAATATCGGGGAGTCAAAGCAAGTGCTTGATCATTTTGCCAGAGGCGAGCAGGCTCTGGTTTTTCAGGAAACTTCTGACGTTAAAATGCAACTAAAACTATTCAGCGCCGATTATCTGAAAAAATTCGGCATGAAGTTTTTGATTTCAGCTAAAGATAGAACCGGGCCCGAGCTTTTAGCAGCGCTGAAAAGCCGCCTTCATAATCGGGAAAAAGAAGAAATTGAAAATGCACAGTTAGCCCTGTGGGAAATCTCATTTAAAAGATTTAAAGAAAAACCACTGAATACCCTCGTTGAAAAAATCGAGAGTATCCGACAAAAACATCAAGTAGCCGCAGCCAGCGTGGCCATCAGTGTGAATTGCCGGGTTCAAGAGCTGGCCTTCGGAAATGCAAAAAATTCTACTTGGTTTGAGCTGGCCTCTTTAAGTAAAACTCTGGCATCGGCATTTGCAATTGAATACTTCGGCAAGCGAAAAATTTCTATTGATGAATCGGTGAATTCGCTTTTCAGTAAGACTGATTCTGAGTTCAGATTAACTTCTAACCGGGTGACGCTGCGCCATCTAATGAACCACTCAGCACTCAATATGCATTATGTTAAAGGCTATTCACTTCTTTCAGATTTTCCGGATAAAGTTCAGCTTCTTTCAGAAATTAAGGTACTTGGAGAGCCCGGCCAGAAATTTAATTATTCCGGTGGCGGATTTATTGTTTTAGAAAGCCTGATTGAAGCTATTGAAAAAAAGCCGATTCAAAAAATTACAGAAAGTTTTTTTTCGGAGCTGAGTTTTGAACAGAAAGATTTGCCAGACAAGACCTACGCCAATGGTTTTTTTGATGACGGGAGCGAAGTACCAAACGGTCGATTGATGTTTCCAGCTTTCGCTGCGGGCGCCATGGGCACAGCCGGTGGTATGGCGAAATTTCTGAACAAATTGACTCTTGCTTACCACCATTTGGCCGGAGCTGAAAACATTTCGCACGATACGGCTGCCCAGATGTTTCATGGCACCGATAAAGGCTGCAGAGACTTCATGGGCTGCGATATGGGGCTCGGAGTCTTTGTTGCCGAAGCCGGAGATAATAAACTTGCAATTCATCAAGGTGCCAACGAGGGGTTCAGATGCCTTTATATTCACTGTTTTAGTGGGCCCGAAGCGGGAAGTGGATTTGTGGTTTTATGTAACGCCGACACCAAGGGCGTGGCTTTCAATGCAGAATTGGCTCAGGAAATTTTAAAAGAACTGAATATCACCGGAATCGATTTTGCGAACTTTAAATCGCAAATCGATTTTAAGAATATTTCAGCGGAAAATTTAGTAAATTACGGTTACAAAAAATTGGTATTTGAGGCGTTTCTTCCGACTTTACCCGAGGCCATTGCTATTCATGGCAAAGAAGATCCCTTAAGTCGTTTTAATCTTTTAAGTTCTGCGAAGATTATAAAAGTCAGCAATCAGAAATTTGCACGGGCAGAAAACATGATCAGTTCATTTTTGCCGGCTTTTGATCCGGAACTTTTCGGTAAGCAGGGTAAGATAATGGATAGCTGGGAAAGCGCCCGTCATAATGCATTTGATTTTGATTTTGTAGAGCTTGATCTGAAAAAACCATCGAAAATTAATTTTGTCGGGCTATCTACCAAATTTCACGACGGAAACCAGGCCGAGTTTGTAAGAATTTTGGCTGTTCCACAGGGCTCAGATGAATGGTCTGAAATCTTACCGAAGCAGAAAATGACAGGCCATGCATTTATTAATCTGAGGCTCAAAGCTTCGGAAAAAGAATTTACTAAAGTAAAAATTGAAATGTATCCCGATGGGGGCTTAACCCGTGTCGGACTATACAGTGATTTGCCGGAAGACATTAAACTGAATTTCGCAATGAAAGTCTGTGAGCGTTTTACGGATGAAGTTCCGAAAACGACGAAGCCGCTCAGTTTAAACTATTCTCCTAAACCCGGAGAAATCGAACGCAATAAATTGAAACTCAATGTGGATTTAGCGAGCCTTGCATTCGGAGCTAAGCTGCTTTCGGCTTCCAACGAACACTATAGCCCGGCCATTCAATTGATTTCGCCTTATCCGCCGATACATATGTTTGACGGCCTTGAATCTTCACGGAGCCGAGATAAAAATAATTTCGAAGAAGTCATTATCGAATTAAGTGAGCGCAGTGTCGTTGCCCGGATCATTCTGGATTTCAGATTTTTCGTGAATAACAATCCGCGCGAAGTCAGCATTGAAGGATATTGCGAAAATGAATGGATCACTCTGGTCAGAAAGACTGATGTTAAGGCTTTTGCTGGACTTTCAAAAGAATTTAAAATTGATGACGGTCTGGCTTATACACAGCTGAAACTGAAGACTTTTCCGGATGGCGGTATTAATCGACTACAGGTATTTGCTGTTTAAGCCAGTCGGTCAATAATCTGCGTTCTTCATCGGTCATTCCGGTTTTATTGGCTAGCGGCATCACTCGGGCCACTGAAACTTGCTGGTAAATCTCTGGCAAAAAGGCTCGGATACCCTCTTCATTCACCAACGAAATACCTTTCGGAGTCACTTTAAACACATCATCAGTCGGCAGCGGGCTGTGGCAACTGATGCATCTATTCTGAAAAATCGGTTTCACCTGCTCGAAAGCAACCGGTGGCCGAGGAGCGGAATTTATTTTTACACCCACGGCAGTCATGAAAACCAACCCGGCGAGGCCTATAGCCGCCGGAAAGAGGGTCCAGCGCTGGACTCGAACTTGTGTGACCATTGCGTGCCGAACCAGTGCTCCTGAAACCGCAAGAATAATTAAAAGCAGCCAGTTCTGAGGATGATTGTAAATGGCACCGTAGTGATTACTGAGCATAATGAATAAGACCGGAAAAATAAAATAGGTATTGTGTACGGACCTTACTTTGGCCTTCACACTGAAAGAATAATCAGGAATTTTTCCGTCCTGTGCGTCGGCAATCATTTTTCTTTGGCCCGGTAAAATTCGTACCCAAACATTTAAGAGCATCATTGTGCCCAGCATAAATCCGGTTTGAATAAAAGCTCCCCGGCCACTGAAAGCATGGGTATTCAAATAGATCATGAAAATTAGAAGAGCTATTGAGCTCAGCACATTGAAGGTCTTATTTTTGATATAGTGCCAGACGTAGTCGTAAATAAACCAAAAAGCCGTAACTAGACCCAGACTCAGTGAGATTGCCTGAACCTGAGTCAACTTCAGTATTTCAGGATCAACCAACAGGCTGGCACCGCGTAAATAATAAACAGCAACCAACAATGCAAATCCGCTGATCCAAGTGAGGGTGGCTTCCCATTTGAACCAATGCAGAATTTTAGGGAGCTCGCCGGGATAGATTTTCTTTTTTTCAACCAAGTAATAAAAGCCGCCATGAACCATGAAAAGTTCGCCGTCAACATTGTGTCTTGGAGTTTCGGGAGCCTTAAAAGCGCTATCAAGCCAGATAAAATAGAATGAACTGCCGATCCAGGCAATTCCTGCAACCAAGTGTGAAAATCTCAGTATGTATTCGATCCAAAGTTGCAAACTGCCGCTCATAAAGCCGATACTAGTCGGCTTATTTTCAAATTGCAATATCCAGACTAAAGCCCCCTAGGATCGTGACCCAATTTGCATTAATCTGAAGAGAGTGAAATAGGGGATTAAATGCGGTTTGTGAAGCTGGGCCTTTTATTGGTATTTTTGTTTTCGTTTTTCACATCCTGTGCGCCCGTTAAATTTTCAAAAGCTGATAATATAATTGCGAGTATTGAGTGTGCCGGTGATGAGTGCCTGACCTCAGCTATAATATGTGATCCTAAAATTAATTCGAGCTTATATACTTTTTCCTATGTCACAGGTGGAGCACTTCCTTCGATCACTTCAAATTGCTCGCCCTCAGAGGTTGATTACGCTTGGGTTGTAAAAAAAGCCGATGCCACGCCGATCAATATTACAATTTCCGGTCTCAGCGGCGCTAACCCGAGTGCCGTTGATTTTACAGGCCTGGGGCAAGGAAGTTATTATGTCTATTTAACAGCTTCTAAAACCGGTGGTGGATTAAATTCTTTTGTGGCCTCACGCCCTTTAGAATTTATCGTTCCCGGCTCAGGGATGGGAAATAGTCTGACGTGTGCGCCAAAACTCAATGCTAACTTTACTACGCTGGCTTTAACTTTGACTGATCCTAACGCAGTGGTCACGGCAAACTGTGTTCCTCCTGCGGCGACCTATTTATGGACAGCTACAAAAAATGGAGTCGCTTTTGTTATCGCCGGATTAAGCGGCGCTACTTCGACTCCCGATATTAAATCCTACGGCCCCGGAGTTTATAAATTGTCTTTGTACGCGACGGCGGCGGGTTCAGCGCACTGGCAATCAACGACTCCATTAACGGTGACCATTTCAGAACCGGCGCCGCCAATGCCTGCTATCGGTTGTAATCCACGAATTAACGGGTCGCTGACTTCAATAAGTCTGACGTCGGCCTCAGCGAATCCTTTATTCAGCAGCAGCTGTGTACCGGCGAATTCACAGCATGTTTGGACAATTACTCGCAGTGGCAGCCCGATCAATGTTCCAGGTTTGGTTGGCGCCAATTCAAATCCTGATTTTCTATCTCTCGGTTCGGGCACTTATCTGATTTATCTGACGGCTTCTATGACGGGATATAAAAGTTGGACCACAACGACGCCTCTGACAGTCATCGTAGATGCCACTGGTCCGGCAATGACGCTGAATTGTGCTCCCCGTCTTAACGGAACTTCATTGGCTATAACAATTACACCGAGTGATAGAAATCCTGTTGTTACATCGGGTTGTACTTTGGCAAGCGCCATTCATACTTGGAGAGTTTACAAAGCGGGAGCCATGGTACCTATAGCTGGCCTAAGCGGAGCTTCATCGACCGGAGAGTTTATTGCTGCCGGCATGGGAACCTATTTGATCTATTTGAATGCCACGGCCATGGGATATAACAGCTTTTCAAGTCAGTCTCCTCTTGAGGTGACAATTGCTCCGGTCACCAGTCCGGTGCGAGAAGTAACTTACGAAAAATTGGTGCAAGCGACTGATAATAAAGTAGATATTTTACTTGTAGTAGATGATTCAAATTCTATGTCGCCTGAGAATGCAAAGCTTGCACTGAAATTAAAAGACTTCGTGGCCGATTTGTCGAGCTCGGGAATCGACTGGCAGATGTGTGCGACCGTTACGCGATCGCAGGATGTTTACAATAATGGAGTTTACTATTGGGGTGCGTCCCGAAATTGGGTCAAGTATTTAGGCTCACCGAACTGGATATTAAAATCAGGTGCGGTCGATCCGAATTCTGTTTTCGAAATTTTCACTGACACCGTGGCCTCAATCGGCGCCGGTTGGGAAGGTACCGATGACGAACGAGGTATTAAAGCGGCATGGTGGAACATTGAATACGGACAGTACAATCTTTGTTATCGAAATGAAGCTTCTTTAGCAGTCATTTTAATTTCAGACGAAGACGAGCGTTCAGTGGGGGGCAATTCGGCTTACCAATACTATACAGATGAGTATAAGCCACTCGAAACCGATGATCAGCCACAGGAATTTGTAAATAAAGTTAAACAGAAATTCGGACTATCAAAACGATTTTCTTTTAATTCAATCATCGTAAAGCCCGGCGATACGACCTGTATGGCCACTCAGGACGCCGAGGGCTCAAAAGCCCATTTCGGTCATAAATACAGCGAACTTTCGCAGTTAACCGGTGGTGCGGCGGTGAGTGTGTGCGATGCGGATTATTCAAAAAATCTATACTACTTCAAAGACAGAATTGTGAACACTCTGGCCTCGGTACCGCTTGAGTGCGCACCCACCGGAGATGTTAAAGTGACCATCACTCCGATTATGAACGGCGTAACAACATCAATGCAGAATAATACTTTGGTGTTCAACCCAGCTGTGCCAGCGGGCCGAACAATAAAATTAGTATACAATTGTCCGCGAAGTTAAGGTTCGATCACTTTTTTAACGACTTCTGAAATAAGCCAATAGTAGTCGCTAGAAGGGTGGCCATCGAAGGGTATTTTCATATCTTGAAGATTTTTAATCGGTAGATCGGAAGCATTGATAACGTCGATTCCGGCCTCATTTAAGAGTTGCGTAATTCTGTTCTGTTGATGGAAATTATGGCTGTGTAAAAAGTAAAATTTTTTCAAATTCTTTTTTTCTTCGAGATAAGCTTTAACTTTCTTAAGACTTTCTACGAAAGCGCGCAGATCAACATCGGCATAATCTGCAAAGAGAAGATTTTCAGCAAACTGTAAAGTCTTTATTTGTGCCGAATAGTAGAGAAACTTGTCTATAGAAGTCATTGTATCAGCTAGATTTCCGACATACTTGAGTTCATTTTCAATCATTCTATATTTAGGTTTTGCTGAAACATACAAGTCGAAGGAGTGATGATAGCAGTAAAATCCGCAGATAAATCTTTCGAGATGGGCCTCGATAAAGTACCATACGGCAACCCCTTCTTCTTGCGTGATTTCATCGAGGGATTCAATTCCATTCTGAAATCTGAACAGGAGATCATTCGGAGCAAAGCCTGGTTTTCCGAAATTGTAAACGAAGTAGTTATCGCTTAATTTTTTAGCCAGTTGCGATGGGTAATCCATCCCGCTTGTAACACCTTGTCCGAAAGTATACGAATCTCCGAGGGCCAATAAATAGCGGTGTGCATTTAATTTTTGACTTTGGTTTGTAACTTTTCTGCGCCCAAAAGCATTGATACTGTATTCTACGTCATAGACTAAAACATTCTCATTCGGAGGCGTTAACCTCAATTTAACTCTGAGATCCGCGGGCATTTTGCTTCGGTTATTTGTGGCTTCGTAAACAGGATCTAAATCTTTTAGGTTCGGTCTCGGGTTTTTCACCCCACTTAATTTCAGCAACGATTTTGCGTATCCTGACTGGTAGTTCGAGGGAATATTTAGAATTCCGGCGCCATATTTTTTAGCGGCGTTCTCGTCACTGAGGCGGGCAGTATAAAATTTATTGACTTCAAAGTTCGGTAAAAAATGAAAATTTTCATTACAAATAAAAAAAACCTCGATCAACACGAGGCAGAATACAAAGACCGTAAAATTAATAAAAATGATTTTAAAATATTTAAAAGAAAAAATACTTGAGCCCTCGTACTATCGCGAACTTTCCTTAATGAAAGTCGTTAAATAGTGGCGGACTAAAAATTCAGGCTTGAAGCTAAGCCCTTTAAATGTCCAGAGTACTTCTTCAAAAGCACCCCATTTAGCTTCGATCAGTTGTTCATCCATTACGATAGTGACGTTTTCTTTTTGCTGCGGCTGCGGAATCGCCAAATTACCCACATAATGAAAACGCATGCTGATCAGGCCCGAGTTTTTGATAGAAAAAATCATCTTGTAGCCGTTACGGAACAACATGAAATCAGCGTGAGTTTTTGCAATTCCGTAGATTTTTATGCGTCCGAGGGCCGTAGGTTTCATCTCATTGAAATTTCCTGCCGCATCGGCAAAATCTGCTTTTAATCGAAGTAGGAAGGTAATCGTCTCGTTGACGAGAATTCTCTGAGTGTCGAGCCCCAGATTCATGTCAATCATAACTGATTTTTCAATTTGTTCATCCGCAGAAACAAGTTCGCGTATCCAAGTTTTATTTTCAGTCTTCGTGATTTCCATTTGTGCAACTCCTATGCTCAGCTCTATTTTTTAGCCATAGCGGAAAGTTGTCAATATCAAAAGCCGCCAATCTGCAAGCTTAGACCTAATTGCGAACCAGATGCGAATAAAGGTGAGTGAGGAAAATAATACCCGAGTACAAAATTCATAGGTAAAATGTAGCCAATCGTGCTTTCGAGTTTGAGTTCAATGCCTGTGTTCCATATGCTTTCATTGAGTTTCAATGGCTGAAAAGTCAAATTTTCTGCATATCCGCTGCCCTCAACTCCGATTCCGTCCGCAATGAGGGCTCCTGAAATCCTCTTAAGAAAGTAAGCATCGGTTCCTGAGCCGCGTTCGATCTGGCTCAGTGGAAATCGATATTCAAGGTTGGCATTCCACATGCTGCGACCGAAAAACTGCGCCGAATTGTAGCCGCGCATAACGAATTGGGGAGTTAGTCCATCTTCTTCGAAAAAAGTACTTGAGCTGCTCGATCCAAACCGGCCCAAAACATTCGGAGTTGTCATCAGCCCTGCGATTCTTGCCTTCAGCGCATGATGTTTAGGTAGGCCCGGTGAAGCATATCCATTCAGCGAAAACGTGGCACGGTCATAGTCGTTCGAGGTGCCGGAAATCTCGTCGGTCAATTTAAAATTATGCTCAATTCTTAAAAGACCACCCCAGCCAGACTCGGGCGAAATCTGAAAGATATTCTGCTCATAATTCTTATAGGTCGCTTGCGTAAAAGGGCCGGCGTGAGTTGACGAGGAGCCGAAAACTGTATTCTGCAACTGCAGACCGACTTGAAGCAGTGTGAATTTATTAATTGAAAAGAGATTCGGTAATAACGAGACTGCATGCGTGGTTGTATCGACGATATTAATCGGCGAACCGAGGGCTCGGCTCTGAACAACTGAACTGATAAGAAAAGGAATTTTTTGCGTTGAATTGGTATAAGCGCCGCTGAAGTTGCCTTTTTTAAGCTCGCTATCGTAGCTCGCAGAAATTGCATATTGGTGTTTATTGAGTGGATCATGTCCGCTGGTTTGCGCTTGCAAAAAAACGCCGTTTGAAGAGCTGCTTGTCGAAACAAAAGGTATCCAGTAACTTGGTAGTAGGTAACTTCCGGCTTCATACTCTATAACCGGGTACTTTTTGTATTCATATTCTGGCTCACTGAAAACTGAATAGCGCTTTTCAATTTCGTTTTCAATAACTGGTAACTCCTGATCATAAACTCCAAGTGCAATACTGCAAACCTTGAAACCTGTGCTGGTCATGAGTGACACCCACGAGTTTTGTTCGTTCTCGCTGATATCGTAACTCCAAACTCCGGTCTGAACATGGGTCACCGGTCGGGCCGTCTTAAGATCTTTTGAAACATAGATATTATTGACGCCATTTTTTGAAGAAACAAAATAAAGTGTCTGATTTTTCGCTCGTCGCAAAAAGCGAATTTGCGGAAAATTCAGATCGACCGAACTTTCAATCTGGGTTTTCAAATCGATCTGCACCAAGCGCCGAGATCCTGAAAAGTCGACCTTCGTTACTAGTAGTGTTTGGTCGTTCCAGAAAATCGGCGACTCATATCGATCTCCGATTTCGGGGTTGATGACAAACTGAACTTCTTTTGTTGCCAAATCAATGGTGCGGATTTGCGTGCGGCCCGAAAAAGTTGTGATGAAGACTGCGCGCTCTCCATTTGCAGAGTAACTGGCACTGCGGGCCCGCTGTGAAGTGGTTAGGCGTTCGGAACTATCCTTTTCAATATCATAAACATAAAGGTCAGAAAACAAATGGTTCGAATCGGTGTTGTCGATTTTGCTGTAGAGAATTTTTTTTTCTGTTGGATGAAAATCAATACTCTGAATTTGTCCGGTAGGTTTGTTTTTCAGCGGAATTTTCTTATTGAATTTATCTATAACAACTAAAGTATTTTTAGAATCTATATTTTCAATGAACGCTAAGAGTTTGAAGGTATCCGAAAATCTCGGCTGAAACGAAGAATCGTTTTGTTGCTCGATGCTGTTAATGCGGGAAGGCTCAACGTCTTTCAGTTTTCGTAATTGTTCACGACTGAAGTCTTCAGCGCTGTTGAGCGCTGCCTTGTACTGCATTTCATAGCTGCGACCGGTCAGTTCATGCAGCGGTTCTTCGATAAAATACGGCACGCGTTCACCTTGGCGGGACGAAAGCAGGCCCGACGATTTTATATCTTTTGTATCAAAATTCAACTGACTGAAAAACAGAGAACCAAAAAGATAGGGTCGAGAGCCATAGGGCCAAGATGGAAGCACCTCATTCGCACGGGGTAATGATTCATCTTTCAGTTTGTCTTCAAGAACAAAACTTCTAACTGTGGCGTCCTGAAAAGTCGATCGCAGGCGGCCACGTGACGTGAACTGGGTTTCCATTTCAACCGCCATACCTTCTTTCCACCAAGCCGGAGTCAATAGATTGGGCGTAACAATTGACCCGAACACAGGTCGCAAAAAAGTATAAAAACCTGATGCCGGTTCAAGCTGGAGAATATGTGTCAGCTCGTGGGTGACTAATTCGCGGGCCCAATCTCCGGCTTCTGATAAAGAATCATGCTCGCTGGCCGGCACAGAATAAGCCATAATATGAGGGTACGGAATGCGGGTTGCATAGCCATTTGTAATGTCAGTGGTGTCGTTAACTACCAGCACGATCCGGTCGGTCATCTGAGAAAAAACGCCAGATAAGTTTCGATAAGCTTTCTCTGCCGAATGAGCATAGTACAGACCTAGGTCATGCTGCTCAGCAGAAATAATGATATCAAAGTGCTCGGTCTTTATTGTTTTCCAGCTTTCGTCATAGTGACCGATGAGCTGAGCCGATGAAATACTGCAAGCAAAGAATGCAACGACAAAAAAAAGACGTAAAAGCTTTTCGTTCATAGAGTGACATTTTGACGAGTAATGTGTGACTTGTCTATTAAAGTTTGCCAATATAGACAGGTTAAATAATAAGTAAGAGTCAAAGTAAAAAACAAGGAGTACTAAAATGAAAAAATTGTTGTTGTCGCTGGTTC
>JAYVIY010000349.1:0-18668 GCA_043769795.1 Pseudobdellovibrio sp.
AATTTCTCGTCAATCTTCATCGTTTCCAAAGCTCTGAGGAGCCTTTTGTCGTTTCAAATTGGTGAGAGTTTCCCCCATAGACCTTAATTGATTTTCGTATGCTTCAAAAACCATATCTTCAATGTGTTGTCGAGTCTCTTGATTCAGTGGATGGGCTATGTCACGAAACTGTCCGTCTTTGCGTTTCTTGCTGGGCATGGCCACAAAGAGGCCTTGCGGGCCCTGAATCACCTTCAAATCGCGTACAACGAAACAGCCTTCTATCGTGATGGTCACGTAGGCTTTGAGCCTGTCTTCATTTACAGGGAAAATTTTAACTTCTGTAATCTTCATGCTGCCCCCTAGTCGAATCAAGATGCCGTCTCAAGCTGCTTAAATAAATGTCATCAAGTTGCCATAATATTATATCGGGAAGGGTTTAACTCGACTTAAGTAGTATTTGCCCGGCGCTCAAAAAAAGAGCCATTAGTTTTAGCTAATGGCTCTTTTTGAAACAGTATTAATTTGAGTAAGACTATTTGGTGTCTTTTTTCTCGTCTTTTTTCTCAGCGCGCTTATTTTTACGTTCTTCACGTTTTTCTTTGCGAGCTTCGTGCATGTCTTTCATTGCCGTTTTGCAAGAATCACTGATTTTGAAACCTTCGTGTGATTTTTTGTAATCGTGCACGCACTTTTTAAGGTTGTGGCCTTCGCCGGTGCAACCAGTGGTTGCTAAATCAGAAGAGCAAGCTCCTTTAATGTCGCCAACCGCTCCTTGCGCATAGGCCATAGTTGCAGATAGTGACATTGCCGCTAATGTTAATAAAATCGTTTTCATAAAAACTCCTTTTGTTGTGGATTCAGAATATATTCGACAACTTAAGGCTTGATTAAAAGCACATTAATTCTTATTCATACAGATGACCAAAGTCAGATCGAAGGAGTCTTTATGAGACAGTTTTCAGTTATTCTCATTTTTGTTTTTTCAGTTGTCTCATTCGCGGCCAAACAAGACCTCAGCATCGGAATCATTCAAGAGTGGTCAGCCTTTAATCCGATCACTTCGCAGTTGGCTTCAAATGATACTCTTTTCGGTTTTATTTTAAGAAAAATGGTTCGACGTGCAGCCGATGGTGGGGTTCTTCCCGATGTTGCAGAAAAAATTCCTGCTTTAAAAAACAAAACGGCCGAATGGAATATCCGAAAGAATGCCAAATGGGCCGATGGCCAAAGTATCACCTGTGCCGATTGGAAACTAGGTTGGCAAGCGGGCATGAACCCTAAAGTTTCTGTAGAAGCTCGAAACGTTTTTGAAAAAATTACGAAAATCGAATGGAAAGAAAATTCTCCGCAGACTTGTCTCGTCACCTACGCAAGCGTTGATTGGTCATACGATCGGGATTTGCCGCCCCTGCTTCCAGCGCACGTCGAAAAGGTTGTGTTTGAAAAATTCGGTAGTGAACCCGAAGGCTACGATCGCAACACGCAGTACATAGGGTCCCCCACGAACAAGGCGCTTTACAACGGGCCTTACTACGTCAGTGAATTTAAACTCGGTAGTCACATCATTCTTTTGCGCAATGAAAATTTTTACGGGAAAAAACCTCAGATCGAAAAAATTATTATCAAACACATCACCGATACCAGCGCCCTTAAGGCTAATTTAATGGCCGGCGGAATTAACGCCATCTCTGCTGTGGGTTTCCCGCCAGATACCGCACTTTTATTTGACGAAGAATTTAAAAACAACAACGCCGCATTCAGCGTGAGGTTTCAGAATTCTGGAATTTTTCAGGGGATTTATTTTAATCTTGAAAATGAAATCTTAAAGGATGTTAAAGTCCGCGAGGCGCTGAGCCGCACGATCAATAAGGCTCAGATTGTGAAGGCCTTCTTTAATAATAATCTTGAAGTGGCCGAAAGTATTTTGTCGCCACAGCATCCGGCCTATCGTGCAAAAGATGCAATTTACTCAAAAGAAAAAGCCATCAAATTATTGGAAGAAGCCGGCTGGAAATTAGGTCCTGACGGCATTCGACAAAAAAATTCTAAACCACTGGTACTCGTATTTAAAACTTCGGCCGGATTAAAAGTTCTTGAAAGTATTCAGGTTCACGTTTGCGAACAATTCAAATCTGTCGGCGCCCTTTGCTCGATCAAAAACGAACCGCCACGAATACTTTTGGGTCAGAGTGTACCTCATGGTGAGTTTGATCTATCGATGTATGGTCAGCCGATACCGCCCGACTCTTCAATCACCTCTTATTTTTCTTCAAAGGAAATTCCTACGGCAAAGAATAGTTTTGCCGGCGGAAATTCAATTCGGCTGAATTCTGCTGAGCTTGATCAATTGCTCTTAAGTTTTGATAAAGAAAACAATAAGCAAAAACGAAATGCGATCATTACAAAAATAGAAAGCTTTCTAACAAAAAATTATTCAATGTTACCGCTCTATCACCGACGTGAAGCCATTGTGATGCCAAAAAACTTAAGTGGGGTAACTGACTCTTTTGAGGGAACGTCTTACGCCGCGCCTGAAAACTGGGTGTTAAATTGAAGTATTAGGTTTTAAGAAGAACATGTTTGATACGCGCCTAAATTATGTTATTCTGTCTAAATGATTCGGCCGCGACTGTTTTTAATCTTTATCTTCTTATTGTCGGCATTTGCTTTGGCACAGGTTTTCATTCCATTTAACTTTTGGGCCGGAGTGACTGCCCCGGTACTTTCGATTTCTGACGGCGCAACATTTAACTATGGATCTGTCGCCATTAACACCGCGACGGATAAAACATTTGTAGTTACCAATACAACAACTAGCGGGTATGCAACGAACATTACGTCCGGCTCGTGGAGCGGATCAAAATACGCTTTTAAAGGCGGCGCTTATCCGGGCACAGGTGGCACCTGCACAACCTCGCTCAGTCCAAGTGCCACCTGCACGATTGTTGTAACCGCGAACTCGGCTGCCGCGGGCACTTTCGCAGATACAATCACCCTAAATTTTAGAAATTCCAGAATGACCGGAAGCTACACTTCCACACGTGCGGTTACAACAACATTTACATCTACACCTACCGAGATCGGAATAATTGCGTCTGATTTAATAAAGGTGAACGACTGCGTTAGTATTACGATTCAGTCTCAGGACGCCGGTGGAAATGCACTCAATGTTGCATCGAACACCACGGTCACACTGATAATAAATAATTTAACAAATTCAAATTTTTATACGACCTCAGCCTGCAGCACCACGACAACCACCCGAGTAATTACATCCGGCACAAGTTCCGTTGTTGCGTACTTCAAAAGTACAACAGCCACTCAGTCCGGTATTCTGGTCGGAACAGCCACTGGACTTACTTCCGGAACTAAAAATGTTACGATCACTGCGGCTCCGACCAAGTTAAAACTCATTGCCGCCCCGCAAATGAAGACCTCTACTTGCACAAGTTTAACCGTTAATACTGTTGATTTAAATAATTATTTCTCAAATGCCGCCTCGAACATCACTGTAAATCTCACTACGAGTGGTGCGAATGTTTATTATTCGAATATCGCCTGCTCAAGCGTTATTACTTCCACCAGTATTTTATCTGGCACGTCGACCACCACGATCTACACGTCTAATGCCACAATCCAGACAAATACCCTGACTGCTACTGACAACGCGGCTGTGTTAACTGCCGATAGCGCCAGTGTCAACTTCTTAACAACCCTTACTTGGTGGAACACCAGCTGGACGCGACGCAAGCGTATTGAAATCAACAACACCGACCAAGCCACCACGTTCACCAATCAGCCTGTGCTGGTTGTAATCAATTCTTCCAATATTGATTATTCTCTTCTTAAAGCAAATGGCGCAGACATGCGCTTCGTATCATCTGACAACACAACCGCACTGGATTTCGAAGTTGAAACCTGGAACAGCGGCAGCACCTCGGAAATCTGGGTGCGAATCCCCTCAATAACTGCTTCCGTCGACACCGGATATTTTTACATTTATTTCAATAATAGCGCTGCCGTTGATGCCCAAAACAAAACCGGGGTTTGGTCAAATTATTGGTCGGTTTGGCATCTCAATGAAGATCCTGCCGGCTCAGCTCCTCAATATCTTGATTCAACCTCAGCTGCACGAAATGCAACAAAAGTTGCAACTCCCACTCGAGTCAAAGGACCCATTGGTTACGCAGCAGGGCTCAATGCAGGAACCGACGCAATAGATGTTAATGCAGATTTAAGCGCGGCTTTAGGCGCCTCCAGTACTTTTTCAGCTTGGGTTCGAACAACACAAACAGGTAATAATACAATGTGGCAGGCTCCGGGAATAACAGGCGTTGAAGAAAGCGGCGGCGCAAACGACATTTTCTTCGGTTGGCTCGATGCCTCTGGATATATCGGAGTTACCGCAGGCAACGGTGCCAACGCAAAATCTGGATTTATCGTGAATAACGGAGCTTGGAGGCATGTCACGATAAACAGAGCTTCCGGCAGCGGCGCGGTAAGATTTTTCATCAACGGAGTCTTCCAGAATTCAGCTACGTCGGAAACCGGAAATAAAACAACCTACTTCGACTTGCTCGGCGAAATCGGCGATACCGGAGGCACACCGGTCAACTATGATGGCGATTTGGATGAGGTGCGAATTTACAATTCAGTAAGAACAGACGCGCAGATTCTGGGAGATTACAAATTCATGATGAATACTCATTTATATTACAACACAACTGAAGTCTGGCCCTAATGCAAATTCAATTCTTTAAATATTTCTGAATTTTGTTTTCAAGTGTCGGCGAAACGCCTGAAGTCATCCAGTCAATCGTTGAATCTTTATTGATGAACACAACTGTCGGCGTACTGGTGATGTTAAATTGCCGAGCGAGATGACCATCAAAATCGTGAGCCACCAAAAATTGATAACTTTCTGCTTCTATAAATTTAATTACTTCGTTTCGTTCCGGATCAATACTGATCGCAATCAAATCGTCAGGTCTAATTTTTCCCAGTGCCAACAATTTATTTAATTTCTTCATTTCATAATGGCAAGCACTGCACCATGTCGCCCAGAAAATGATAACTTTGTTTCTCCTGATATCAGGAATTGTCAAATTTTCCCCTGAAAGCCTTCGGATTTCAGTGTTTGCGAGCTTGGTATTCTCCAAAACAGAATTACTGTATATCGCGGGAACTCTCGAAAAAAGCGTATAGCCCAGCAGCATCACAATTAAAAAATAAATAGAATAACTGAAGTATTTTTTTTGACTAGAGATTGTGGTTATTGCCATATTGAAATTATTTAACTGATCTTTTATTTTTGCAACCCTTAAAGGGGCTGAAGGAATTAAGTCCACATTTGATCAAGCAATGAAGTCTGGAAGATTCTATTGCCTTGATTTGGTACAATTGACTAGGACTTCCGAAGCAATTGTCAAAAGTATTGCCGCCGTAACTCAATCTCAACGCTCATTACTTTTGGCACGCCTTGCATATCTAAATATATATGAGTATCAGATTAAATATCATTTTGAGATTGTTTTTTGTCTTAAGTCCGCTTACGAGCCTGGCTGATAATACGCCACTGGAAGGTTTTGAAAATAAAAGATTCTCGATTACATTTAAGAACGACACCACGCTCAAAGCCAGCGATGTTTATGGAACTCTGGTTGGTGATTCTGAGATTATACTAGATCGATATATTCGCTTTTCTTCTAATCTTGAGCGTTGCACATTGTCGGCATCTAATCAGGATACCATCGTTATTCCTCAAGACACCGAACTGAAATTATCAGGCCCGTACAGCGAACATATTTCGGTGCCATTCCCATATTTTTTAGTTGAAGGTTTGCCAACTGGGCCGCTGACTCTGAGATGCAGCGTTTACAAAAAGGAAAAAAACGCTCTCGATTGGGCCACTGAATTGCCCGTGAATATTCTTGAAAAGAACAATATAAAAGTTAATAGAAATTAATCCCTGAAACTTGCAGGTTAATAAAATGAGCAGAGCACAAAAGATAGGTTCGGTCAGTTCTGAGTCAGTTAAAAAACATACCGGAAATGACTGGGACGTCTGGATAAAGATCCTTAACAAGCGCTCTTACCAGACTTTCTCCCATCAACAACTTGTGCAGGTGCTTAAAACAGAATTTAAACTTACACCCTGGTGGCAACAGATTGTTGCGCGAAGTTATCAAATTGCTATCGGCGCCCGCGTTCCGAATCAAACTCTCAAAGGCACCTACACAACGACTGCCACCAAGTCGCTTAAAATACCGGTGAAAGAGGTTTATAAATTTCTACTTTCAATTGAGGGACAGAATATCTGGCTGAAGCCACTCTACCCAGTTAAAATCGCAGCTACACAGAGTTTTGAATGCGAAGGCGGAATATTCGGCGAATTCAGAACTGTAACGGCCAATAAAAAACTGCGCCTCACTTGGATTAACGAAGATTGGCCACAAAAATCTACTGTTCAGATTAATCTGTATTTAAAACCCGAAAAAAAAACCATGATCGTAATCGATCACGTCGATCTGCCAACCTTAAAGGCTAAGACTTTGATGCATGCACGCTGGCGTAAAGCTGTGGATGAACTTCTTGTAGCGTTATCTTAAATTAGAGAAGTTTTCCGGTTCGGAGCAAATCGACCTCAGGAATATTTCTGTTGAAAGAAATGTTCCACAGAACCCCGAGGGCTTTACCCTTTACATTTTTTCTGGGAACCAGCCCCCAATAACGGCTATCTAAGCTATTTTCCCGGTTGTCGCCCATTACAAAATACATGTCATTAGGTATTTCTATTCTAATGTCTTTTTCGTAGACTGTATTTCTTGCCTCCTCAGTGAGGTAATTTTCGAAGATGGGCTCGCCGTTGATATGAATGCAGTTGCTTCGTATTTCAATTGTTTCTCCGGGTAGGCCAATGACTCGTTTTACAAAATTAATCGATTCATCCTTCGGATAAATAAAGACCATTACATCTCCCCGTGCCGGTTCACCGGTTTTTGTAAGACTGATCTCTGAAAATGGAAGTTTAAAATCGTAAGCCATTTTATTAGTTAGAATATGATCACCGAGCTGAATCGTCGGCAGCATTGACCCCGTCGGCACTCTGTAATGGTCTGCAAAACTCCACCTAAATGCGAACAGAATAAGTATCAAAGACAGGGTCGACCTATTTTTAGCTAAAAAACACTTTACATTCATATTGAGCTCCTTTATGTTAATTATATGCTACAAAATGTAATATATACTTTACACAATGTCAAGAATACTTTACGATATGAGTGTTGAGAATAAACTCAAAGTCATGCGTGTAACTAACGGAGACCTGACCCAGCAAGATCTTGCAGATCGTGTAGGTTGCTCACGCCAAACAATTCACTCGATTGAATCAAGTAAATTTGTGCCCTCCGTGGAGTTGTCATTAAAAATTGCGAAAATATTAAATTGTAAAGTCGAAGATATCTTTCAGTTAATGGAGTCTAAATGAATGTCGTGCCCGCCGAATACTTAAGATATTTTATTCTTCTTTCGGTTATCGTCTATTTTATATTTGATTTTTTTGAACAAAAAAAAGTTAAAGACGAGCGCGAAGAATTTTTAAAACTTAAAACTTTTGAACTCGTTCAGAAGATTACTTTATTTTCGGTTTCAGTACTGGCTATTGCTTATCTCTTGTATCCTGAAATGCCAGCCTATGTGCCGATAATTATTATCACCATCTGTGGTATGTACACAGAAATTATCGGCAAGACTTTTTTGCGCCGCAAATATTAATTACTCAACAATCACTTCGCCGAAAGCCGCGTCGATGTTGAGTTTAAGAGCGGGCTTGTCTACGGAGTAATCCGAAGTCTGAAAAAAAGTTTCGCCGAAACTACTGATTTTCTGACCACGTATTGTTACTCCCGCGAATCCTGTATCTATCTCAGCCTTTATCGGAGTATTTGAATCGGTCAAAACCTGTGTTCGCCCGAATGCACTGTCAATTTTAATTTCGTGAGATAACTCTTCTGCACTTAATCCTCGCAAATCCAGCTTCGAACTTCCGAAAACAGTCGAGAACTTTTTGTTAATCTGCCCGTCACTGCCTTTTGCCTTCATATTGTTCTGAGTAAAAATTGATTCGGTATCAGAAGAAACCGTATGAACCTTGAAATAACTCATGCGCTGCCCGAAAGATCCGAAAATGACCTTTAACCCCATGTAAATCAGAAATACTCCGAATAAAATTCTCATCACCGGTAAATCAATCTTAAATACTGTCTGAACCAATAAAATCACACCTACTGAAATAAATAAAACTGCCCAAAACATATTTTTCTTCCTCATTTTTTGTTTGCCTCTCGGTTTGTTTTCATTGAACTCAACTATTTCATCATAAGTACTTCAACCCAAGATTTTTTATCCGCCGGAATTGCTTCTTTCGGCATGAATAGACCCGTACGCAGACCGCCTTCATAAGCAAGACTTCCTTCATTAATTGCTTTTGCTTTCAAAAGAAGCTTTAACACAGAAAAAGCCTTTGCATTATTCTGTTTCATCACGCGGATAACTTCATCTACAGTTACGTGAGGAATTGCATCATCCCAACAGTCGTAATCTGTTACAAAGCAACATGGCAGATAAGGAAGACCGGCTTCTCTTGCCAAAGCGTACTCAGGAAAGTTCGACATTCCGATGATCTGAGCGCCCATTTGACGATAGGTATTTGATTCGGCTTTTGTCGAGAAATAAGGGCCCTCAATGCAAACATACGTCTGGCCGAAGTGAACTTTAAATTTATCGGTTATGCCGCTGCTCTGAACTAACTCTTTAGTACGTTCAGCCATGACTTCGCAAATAGGTTTTGCAAGAGACACGTGCCCGATCAGGCCGCCGCCAAAATAAGTGTGTTGCCTAATTGATTTTGTGCGGTCGATGTATTGATACGGAATAACCAGATCTCCGGGAACAAATTCTTTTTGCAATGAACCTACGGCGCTGAAAGACACGATGGCATTTGCGCCCATTATTTTAAAAGCATAGATGTTTGCTCGATAATTAATTTCGCTCGGTAAATGCTCGTGATGTTCACCGTGTCGTGAAATAAATAAGAATTCGGTGCCCTCAACTACAACTTTTTTAAAACCGCTGGCTGCCAAGCCGAAAGGTGTTTCACGGTTTAACAATTCAATTGTTTCAAATTCATCAAATTTTTCAAAACCTGAGCCGCCAATTACGCCAATCATAAATTAAAAACTCCTCGTTCAACATCTTTTTTGTAATACACAGCTTTATCAAGAATCCAGGCGCTAACTAAGTTATTCGGGGTTACGTCAAACGACGGATTGTAAACGTGAATATTTTTTGGAGCCCACTGTAATTCCTGAAAACCTTTTACTTCATTTTCATTTCTTTGTTCAATCGGAATTTCTGAACCGCTTTTACATTTCGGATCAACGGTCGTGTAAGGAGCCGCTACATAAAACGGAATTTGATGATAGTGACAATTTACCGCCACGCTATAGGTTCCGATTTTATTTGCAAAATCGCCGTTCACTGCAATTCGGTCAGAGCCCACAATAGCCTTAGTAATTTTTTTAAGACTCATCAAGTGCGCCGCCATGCTGTCGGTTATCAAGGTACATGGAATTTTCAGCTTTTGGAGTTCCCAAGTGGTCAGCCTTCCGCCTTGAAGTAGGGGCCGAGTTTCATCTATAAAAACATGAATTTTCTTTCCCTGTTCATGGGCTTTTCTGATTACACCTAGAGCGGTTCCTACCCCTGCGGTAGCAAGCCCTCCGGTGTTACAATGAGTCAGAATCTGATCACCGTCGTTAATCAGTTCCGCACCGTTTGTGGCCATGCGATCGCAGAGCGTGACATCTTCATTAAAAATCTGTACCGCTAAATCAATTATCATTTTTTGATTGTTATCAGAATTCTTAATTTCTTTTATCATGCGATCTACACAGATCATAAGATTGACGGCGGTGGGGCGGGCCTCGTAAATTTCGTGGGCCTGTTTCATGAGTTGAGTTAGGTCGGTTTTATCATGCGCGAGCTTTGCAATCATTAGAGCTGCCGAAACGCCGATGAGCGGGGCTCCGCGCACCCGCAATGATTTTATCGCTTCAATCATTTCGTCTGAGGTTTCAATGTCTAACCATTTTTCAAGATGAGGAAGTAAAGTTTGGTCTAACAGACGCAATGAAAATTTTTGCTCAGTAATATCAGCCTCGAGAGCCATCGATTTTAAATTGATCACAATAACACATCTCCGATTTTTTTTCGGAGCCCGTAAAGATATTCAATTTCGGCCGCCGGTAACGGATTCAGTTTTCCGATTTGTTTAGCCATCATCAGAATCTGCGCTGAGTGTTCAATTCTTTCCATGCCGCGATAGGCTTCATCGAGACTTGCACCCCACGCCAGTGCGCCGTGATTTCGCAGAATTAAAGCCTGATATTTCGGAAGAAAAGGTTTTAATACCAAGCCCATTTCTTCGGTTCCGGGCCGTGCATAGGGTACAAACGGTATATCTCCGGTGGCCAAGATAACCTCTGATAAACAATCACTCGGAAGTTTTGTCAGTTCAGGGGCCGCAATGGACCAAGCTATTGCTGTGGGAGGGTGCGCATGAACAATGGCCTGGGCTTTTGGCGTAGTCCGGAAAATTTCAAGATGCATTAGTCTTTCTGATGAGGGATTACCAACCAAGACCTCGCCCTTTAGATTGATGACTGCCATTTGCTCAGGCTTCATAAACGCTTTTGCAATTCCTGAAGGTGTAATTAAAATTTCGTCGTCTGAAATTCGATAAGAAATATTACCATCCGCTGCGGCCAGCATATTACGTTCGTGCAATCGCTCGCAAATCTCGACTATATCACTGGCTATTCTTTGTGCTTTTAGGCTTGTCATATATAACACATACAACGTAGGCTTTAACTATGGCAAGCACTGCCCCAACTCAGCTAATTTTTTAGGAAATTTTCACCTCAAAAGGCACCCATGAAATTACTCGATGACGAAGCGCGATTTGAACATGAAATGGTTGAAACTTACGTTGATGGCCAATGCGTTTTCGCCGAAGGCGATGTGGGACGAGACCTTTACATCGTGCAATCAGGCGAGGTTAAAATACTTAAAAAAGTTCAAACAGAACTTGTTGAACTTGCTAGCTTTACCAAAGGCGATTTTTTCGGTGATATGGCCCTTTTACAGAGCTTACCACGCTACGCTGCAGCTCATGCTTCGGGAAACGAAACGCGGCTGCTGATTTTGAAACCGGCGGGCTTTTTAATGAAAATAAGACGCGACCCTACCTTTGCTTTTGAAATGCTGCAACAAATGAGTTTGCGAGTAAAAATCTCAAATGACCGCGTCATCGAACTCATCGAAAAATTTAAACTTCCCCGCGAAGAAGTTCAGAATTTGCTATTAACACTGAATGGTAAATCGTGATTACGTCGATAAAAGCCGAAAGAATTGTGGTCATTTCAGACCTGCATCTCGGTAACCCGTTTTCTGAGGCAAAAAAACAAGTTATCCCATTTCTGAAGTGGGCCGCCACAAAAAATTACGACATTTGCATCAATGGCGACGGCCTTGAAATTGCGCAGGCCTCTTTCAACAAAATCGCATTCGAAGTGCCCGAACTTTTTCGCACCCTCGGCGACATCCGAAAAAAAGGCCGTGAAATTTATTACGTCACCGGAAATCACGACATCGCACTTGAACATTTCTTAGAAGACTGGGGCATGATGAAGGTGTCGCCATTTTTAAATGTGCATTCAGGCAGCTCGCGTATTCGCGTTGAACATGGTCATATTTATGATCCGTTTTTTGTAAAAAGCCCGCGAATGTATGAAGCACTGACCCACTTTGCCGGTTTCTTTCTGAAGGTGCAGCCGCGTCTATATAAATTGTGGATTACTTTTGAAAAATGGCAGTCGCGCCTTCGCGCCCGCAAAACGGGAATTATCGGCGAACATCCAAGCTTCAAAGAAGCTGCTGAAGAGCTCAGCCGCCGCGGATTCGATGCGATTGTGTTCGGACACACTCATCATCCGGGCACCAGCACTCTCGAAAATGGCAGCTCCTATTTGAATCCGGGCTCGTGGATGCTTTCCACGCACTATGTGTTGATTGAAAATGGCCGAACAGAGCTTAAGGAATGGAAAAAATCAGATATTTAGTTTCATTTGAGTTTTCGATTATGCAAAAAGCATCTGGCCGAAAAACAAAAACGTAAACACGATAAAAAAGTACATCTTCATAATTTTATAATCGGAAGAATTAGCTCTAACTTTAATACTTTTTTTAAAAAACTGAAAAACACCGTAAGCGTCTCAAAATGAAATTTTAATTTTTAGTCACTTTAAAATTCACCGAGCCCATTTTGAATTCGTGGAAAAGGCGGTGCTTCAGCTGAGCCAACTTTTCTTCACTGACAATTTCAGAAACATATATTTCAGCAGATAAAGAATTTTCAGAGGTGCTCAAAGAAGCTATTTTAATTGAAGTCACTTCTGTAATTTCAGATTGTTTCATGATACTTTTTCTGACGTCTTCAATTGAGATAGAAGACGGCTTTTTGCCTGCCAACATGTTCCAAGATTCGATAAAGTAAGTCCAAGTGGTGTAAATTACTATTAGAGAAATTATTCCGCTAGTCAACGGATCAACCCATACGGCGGCGCTGTAGTAGATTACCACGCCAGTCAACACAACTCCCAGCGAAACAGCGGCATCGGTCATCAAATGAAGGTAAGCCGATTTTATATTAAGATCGTGATGATGTTCTTTATGAAAAAGCTGTGCCGTGAAAAAATTTATGAAAAGCCCGACCAACGCCACGACGATCATAGTCGTAGCAACCGGAGCTTCATTACTATTATAGCGTTTGATTGCTTCTATTGTGATCCAAAATGATGTTAGAAGTATCAGCCCGGTATTGATAAAAGCTGCAACTATCGACAAGCGTTTGGTCGTATGTTTTTTTGAGAAGATATATCCCACCCAAGCAAGGCTCAGCCCGAAAACATCTGTCAAATTGTGAATGCCGTCTGAAACCAGAGCCAATGAATTATCTCTGAGCCCGAAAAAAATTTCTACACCTACAAATGCCAAGTTCAGAAAAATTACAATCTTAAAGACCCGGCCGGGCTCCATAGTTTTAGTGTGATGATGGTGGTGGTGGTCATGCTCATGTTGCCCCAGTTGAAGCTCCCCTTTGAAAAACAATAAACTAATTACAATTAGCCACTGCAATTGATTTATTTTAATGCCCTCGGAGGAAGATTAGATAGACAAAACTGAGGGTAGCAAGTAGTTTGTGCCCCGTGACTACAGAAAAAAACACCCTCAAGTTCAGTGATTTTGCATTATTAGAACCTATTTTATCGGCAGTAAAAAAGGCCGGATATGAAACCCCGACGCCGATACAGGCTCAGGCCATACCGCATTTACTGGAAGGTAAAGATTTGCTCGGTTGCGCACAGACCGGCACCGGTAAGACTGCCGCCTTTGCACTTCCGATAATCAATAATCTTGCGAAATCTAAATTCAATGTTCAGCCTAAAAACGTAACTTGCCTGATTTTAACACCGACTCGAGAATTGGCCCTGCAAATTTTCGAAAATTTTAAAACCTATTCGATGGGTTTGAATTTAAAAATTGCTGTGGTCTATGGTGGTGTCGGCATCGGCCCTCAGATAAAAGCCGTGCATGATGGCGTTGATGTATTAATCGCCACCCCAGGACGCCTATTGGACTTAGTCCAACAGAACAAATTGTCTTTGAAACAAGTTAAAACTTTCGTACTTGATGAAGCCGATCGAATGCTCGACATGGGTTTCATTCATGATATCCGCAAAGTCCTACTTATGATTCCGAAACAACGTCAGACTCTATTCTTTTCAGCAACTATGCCTACTGAAATTGAAAAACTATCTTCAACCATGTTGACGAACCCGGTGCGTATTGAAGTTAATCCGGTTTCATCTACGGCAGAAAAAGTTGAACAATATGTGATGTACGTCGAACAATCACGCAAGCGGGAATTATTAAAACACTTACTCACCGATCCTAAGTTTGACAGGGTCATTGTATTTACCCGCACAAAACATGGGGCCAACAGAGTCGCCGAAGTTCTTACCAAAAATAAAATTTCATCTGAAGCCATTCATGGAAATAAGTCTCAAAACGCAAGACAAAGAGCCCTTGATTTGTTTAAAAACAATAAAATTCAGGTTTTGATTGCAACCGACATTGCGGCACGCGGAATTGATATTGACGGCGTTACTCACGTTATCAATTTTGAAGTACCTAATATTGCTGAAAGTTACGTTCACCGAATTGGCCGAACAGCGCGTGCCGGTTCTTCTGGAATCGCGATTTCTTTCTGCGATATCGAAGAAAAGTCTTATATCCGGGACATCGAAAAATTAATTGGCCAACCTATTCCGATTGATCGCGAACATCCTTATCACTCACCCGCTGTTGAAAGTGCTCACACGATGTCTTCCGGCAAAGCCAAGGCCCAGTTCGAAAATAAGAATAACCAACGACGAAGACCAAGAAGCGCACCCAAAACCGGTGGCGGAATGTTCGGTGCTGAGCGCGATTACAAGCCGAAAAAGAAAAGTTTTTTTAATCGTTCCAAGAACGCCAGCAAATAATAATTTTACTCTAAAAGTTTCTTTAAAGCGTCGTCGTCCTGTTGCTTAAGGGTAGGCGCCCTTTCTGCTAGGCTTGCCGCCGCACGAGCAATTCGGTCATTTAGAAACTTTTCATCTACTTTCTGCTGAAGATAGCTCAACGTCGAAATAGCGATATCTTTTTGAGGATAACCGGCAATGCTCTCAACGGCCTGAGCACGTAAGACGGTTTCAAGTTCTTTTTTGCGATCCCATTTAGTTCCATTGACCGTCACATTATTTGCAACAAAATTTTGAAGCGCCATCAGTGAGGTGGTGTCATTTTTCAATGACAATATCTCCACTGCCAAGGCTCTCTGATCTCCGTTGTTTTTGTCATTTGAAATAATGTCGAATAAACCCTGAACGTCCTGCGGGCCCATCATATCGGCCAATGCCTTCATTCTGTTTTGTGCTAACTCCGGATTATTTTGAATTTTAGAAATCTGCAGAGCTTCGCTCTTGAATTTTTGTACAAAAAGCTCTGGGTCTACAGTTTTTTGTACAGCAACAGCAAGCTCGGCTGCATCGGTTGTCGTCGGGTTCGCCTTCAATTTTGACTGCAAGGCTTCTGAATATTTTCTGTTAACCTTCACAACCTCGGCGCGCCTTGAAATATCATATTCGACAAAAAAAACACCGGCCAACAAGACTAAGATAAATACATAATGAATCGTTTTCATTCTTTTACCACCTCAAACCCGTCATAAACAGGTGTTGCTATTAAGTCAGAGTACAAATTACTAGTTTCAACCCAAGGAACCAATTCACTGCTTGCTGAAAGCACATAAATTTTTCCGTCGTTCTTTAAAGCCAAATTTTTTCCGGAAAAATTAATAACTTCTTTAACATCATTGTTCCACTTTGAAGTCTGTCCGACCAGTCTTTGATTTTCAGGTTGGTAGCTGTAAATATCGCCCTTGGTGTTGACCAGATAAAGCCCGCTCTGGCTCTTACCGAGCATAGCTGTCGACGTTCGCATCACCTCAAACGGCAATGCCTGCTCTCGTCCCCAAACTCCATTTGGAAAATCGTAAGCAGCTAACTTGTTGGTTTTCGTAATTTTGACAGCATAGCGTTTGATTCCGGCATCAAATTCTTCAAATTCTTTAAGTTGCTCATTTTTTTCAGCCAGCAGTTTGTAATAAGAATAGGTATCAGAAACCAGATCTGCAAAACCTGTATTTTGATAAAGTTCAATCGACATCGCTTTTAAACCATCAAAAATAACAGCGCCGAAACTGGTGCGCTTCATTCGGCCCTCAATCGTAGGAACCTCGCGTGCATACCATTGGTTTCGGTCAAACAAATGCGCCACTTTACGATCGGCAGACAATGCCAAAACCGCTTCACGCGGCTGAATGATACCGGTGTTGAAAAATATATTACTTCGAGCAATGGCCATCAGGCGGGCCATCTTCTTATAGACCGGATGAAAATTAGTTCCTTGTACAGAAACACGGGCGTAGTATTCCATTTCAACCGCATGCGAGCCGCCATAGTTGTATGTTGAATCACAGCCCGAAACATTTGAGCCTTGATAAGGTCCTTGATTACAGCTTATGTGCCTAAAACCCGCAGTATGACGGGCTTCATGAACCACCGTACCCACGCGCCCAAGTGTAGAAAGTTTTGCCCAGCCATCTTGCATCGTAAAAAAGCCACCGCTATTATAAGCCGTCGCATAGGGAATATCATTGCCACGCTTGATTCCGCGGGTTTCCTGCTTCATCCAACCATAATAATTATTTGAATCAACAAATCCCCGGATAAATTTGTTCGGGGTACTTCCTTCGAAGTGCCCTTGTTCAATGAGTTGCAAATCGTTGAAGAGTTTTTTAGTTTCAACATTTGAATTACAAAGCTCGATTCCGCCGAAAGAAGCGCTATCAATTCCGAAATCAGAAATATAGCGTTGCGCTTCTGCTTGCGAAATACATTGAAACTCGGGATCTTGATAAGGCATATCTGCCGCATTGGCAGCAGTTAACACCGTGAGAACCAAAAAAAGAAAAATGACAGATTTTTGCATAAGTCCCTCGTTGTTAAAATGCTAACCCAGACTTTAAGGGACTCAACCAATTAAACATAAGACGCTGAACGTTATTGACTCTATTTTTAAGCCTGAATTGAGATTATCGGTACTTGATGTCTATGATGGTCATCATTTCGTCGCCTTTGGGCTTAGCGACTTTCACTTCGTCATCGACGGACTTTCCGAGAATTGCTTTCGCAATGGGCGATTTCCACGAAATTCTTCCTGATTTGATATCAATTTCGTCCTCACCCACGATCTGGTAAACGACTTCGGTGCCCATTTCATTTTCAAGCTTTACCGTAGCTCCAAAGACCACTTTATCTGAGGAAATCTTTAACGGATCAATTACTTCAGCATCCTGCATTTTAGTTTTTAAAAAATGCAGGCGTCGATCTATTTCACGAAGTCTTCTCTTACCATACTGATAGTCGGCATTTTCTGAACGATCACCGTTGCTGGCGGCCCAGGTGACTACGGTGACTGTCTTTGGTCGTTCAACACTCAATAGTTCAACATATTCTGCCCGGAGCTTTTCAAAACCGGCCGGCGTAATATAGTTTTTATTTTCAGGTTTCTTACCCTCGTTCATATTTTTAAACTCAAGCCGTCTTTTAATGCCGATCGCATAGCTCTGACCGCAGGAATAAAGCTGATTAACAAACTACTCACTAACATGATGACTAAGTAAACCACCTCGTTAAAAGAAAATATCGGAGGTTGCAAATAAAGCCCATAGTTTGACTGCACCCAAGGCCCCAGAATTACTTCGAGAAGAATCTTAACGACACAAGAAAAAAATATTGCAAGTAGACTGAGTATTAAAGTCTCAGCCAAAATGAGACCGAGTATATTCTTAAGCGAAGCCCCCAGTGCCCTGAGTACGGCCATTTCGCGCCGTCTTTCATTGAGAGAAGTCATGATTGAAATAAGCATCGAGAAAAGGCCGACGATCATTACTAAAAATGAAATGGTTTTCAAAATCTTCTCAACCATAGACAAAGAGGCCCACATTTCAGAAAGCACCACTCCGGGAATAACTGCTAATAGAGGCTCTTCTTTGTATTCGTTGATCCAACGCTGAAGCTTAAGAATTTCAATACGGCTCTTGGTCCGCAAAAAGAATGAAGTAATGGTGCGGGGGCTCAGCATTTCAGGTTTTAGTTGCTCAGCTTTGATTTCATTCTCGCGGGTCGGGGCGCTTCCGGTTTTCCAATCAATGTGAATGGCTTCCATTCCCTCAAGAGAAATATACAGAGCGCGATCAAGGGCCGTACCGGTGGGTTTCATAACCCCAGTCACGTGAAATGGCTTATCATCATGTTCTTGCAATGCCACGCCCTTAGTTACCCCATGCGCAACAATCACTTTGTCGCCCACTTTGTAGTTAAGTTTTCTTGCTACGTCCGCACCGATCACCACATCAAAATAATCTTTAAATATTAGGCCGCTTTCTAATTCAATTTTTTCTTTTGACCTAAACTGATAGAATTTAAAAAAATCCTGATTGGTGGCCACAACCCGAAAACCTTTGTGCCCATCACCGAGACTATAGGGAATTGTCCATTCCACTTCCGGTCTTTTTCGGATTTCTTCGTAACTTTCAATTGAAACATTTTGCGTGGCCTGTCCGATATTAAAAACCGAATAAAGTATGATCTGAAGAGGCCCTGATCTTGCGCCTACGACCAAGTCCACTCCGGAAATACTCTGGGTAAACCCATCCTCGGCGGCGCGCTTAACTCTTTCAACTGTCATCAACAGAACAAGACTGAGCATCATTGAAAAAACAGTTAACAGAGTAGAAAATTTTCGGTTGTTTAAAGACTTCCACGCAAGCCTTATCCAGGTCATTTTATTCATAAAAGTTCGGCTGCCTCAGCTTTAATTTTGTTGAGTTCAACCAAACTGATGGATCGATCAAAGAGTTTTGCAATACTTAAATCATGACTCACAAACAAAACACTGGT
>JAYVIY010000350.1:0-2918 GCA_043769795.1 Pseudobdellovibrio sp.
CCGGAGGATCCGCGGTTCAAGTCCGTGCACCCCTACCATTTCGCTAGGCGAAATGACTACAGTATTCTGAATACAGTTAACAGTATTCCGAATACGGTACTGAATACAGTATTCAGACTGAATTCCGAACCCGATTCCGAATTCCAAAATCAAAAACCATTGGTACAGCGACTCATCCAAGTTTCAATTTTGCTTTATATTTGTTTATGCAAAAAACTTTCAGAACTCTAGATTTAGCTATTCAATTTCATGAAACAACTGAGAGCTTAAAGTTAGTGGGGCACTTGAGAGACCAACTTTTGCGAGCTTCATCGTCAATAGCATTAAACCTTTCCGAAGGAAATGCCAAGCCATCCTCAAAAGAGAAAAAGCGTTACTATCAAACTGCCTACGCCTCCTTAAAGGAATGCGAAACTATTTTTCAGTTGGCAAAAATTTAAGATTCTAATCTCATTAAACGCGCCGACCACTTGGGTGCATGTCTTTATAAGCTGACTCGCGCAGATTTGAAAATTGATCCTCAGTTGAAAAAGTAAAATAAAGTTCTCTGTTTCGCGATGTGAGGTCCCCTTTTTACTAAGGCACTCAAAGGCTCAATTTTCAATTATTGAAGCTTAACGTAGGGAAAGTTTCCCTACCACTTCGGTTCTGGAATTCTGGTCTGCGGTTCTAAAATTATCAAATGACTTAGGCGAAAATCAATTATTTAATATGATATGCAGAAGTTGCCATCACAATTAAGCCTTTGTTTTCTTTTGTTTGTAGTGGGGGCCTCAGGCTGTTCATCAGTGAAAGTACAAACCAATAATTGTAAGCCAGAATTAGAAAATGAAATCAGAAGTAGTTTCGATTTTGCAACCGCTAGCATTCATCAGTGTTTAAAAAAATATGATAGAAAAGATGATCTTAAGTTGTATAATCTGCTACTTCAAAAAAGAATAAATGTTACATGTGACCCAAATGAAAAAGTTGGTGTTCTTGCATTAGCTGGATCTAAAGACTCACTACTTTTTCCAGAAATGAAAATTTATTCAGCTAAATTCGAAACTTCTAGTAAGTATAATAGTTTACGAAACACGCTGGCGCACGAATCACTGCATTGGTTAGGTTATGAACATTATACTGGATATGATTTGGCTTATATTTCCGAGATGTGCTGTATGGATCACAATGACAAATTTTTAAATGAAATAGGTCGGGAGTCTTGCAAGCTATTCGATTATAAGAACGAACAGTGGCTGGACTCTAATTACAATAGTAAGTTAACAAAATACCTTGCGTATTTCGGAAGAAGTTTTGTTGGTCTTAGAACATCGCTCAATGCAGCTATTCAGGCACAAAAATTGAAATATCCAAAAGAGAATATATTCGAAATTCTTGAGAAAACTTCGTTAGAAATTAGTGATGGATCTTACGGTGAAAATATATCGTCTGAAAGCTACGAATATTATTCTAAATCGGAAGAAGTAACGCAAACCTTAATTATGAGTTATATTATAAATAAATCCGATTCGTCTTATGCCGTCAAACTTCGCGAACGATTTTTTAAAAACAAGAACAGAAAGATTAAATTATATGAATTGTTTGCACTAACGCTGGAAAATCTAATATTTGAGGAGCATTTAAAAATTACTAAATCCTGGTCAGATTTTAAATATATGGAAAAGACGGCATGTCCTGATTTAAGTAAAAACGAAGTCGAAGCGTTGAAAGAATTGGCCCTTGATACGCACTTTTATTTGTATTCTGAAAAGAATAAAATTAATGATTATAATGGAAAAAAATCCTCAATGTTATCTGAGTGGTCTGATATCTGTTCTTATAAAAAATGAGAGATATTAGTTAACTAAGTGTGCATAAATGCCCGAATAAAGTAGTGATTTGTCGTTTACTTCGAGCTAACTATCTGGAATTATTGAGTCCAAAGGCAGGGAAAGTCTCCCTACCATTCTTTAGGTAAATAACCGGAGATTTTAGTTGATAAAAGAATCAGAGCAAAAATTAAAAATAATATTAGATGCTAAAGAACAAAAAAATATTAAACTCTTAATTGTAGACCACAATCAAGAAAATGAGCCCTCAATGAAGGCTCATCAAAAGTTTGGGTTTATATTTTCTAACTCGTACGACGAAATTTCTTCATCCGGCCAATCTAAAAAGATCTTGTGCTATAAGTTAGAAGTTTAAACCCAGTATTTTGAGGTTTTTGTAGTTTACTCAGATCTAAAGAGCTGGAATCATTGTACTTAAGGTAAGGAAATGTCTCCCTACTATTTCGATAATTAATTTAATTCTTACAGGGCAGAAGTAACTTTGAAAAAGAAGAGCGTCGCGAAAAACACTAAACCCTCTTGTGTACGGAGCTTACGAGGAGACCAGGTTTATACTTGGTACACAGAACGTCTTTGGAAATTGGCTGCTTGTCTTCCGGTGTATGAATTCGAGGTCGCAACTTTCGATTGTTTTGATGAAGACGTTTGGTTTGGTGGCGTTCATAAGCCGACGGTGAATAAGGTACTAGAGCACTATAGAAAAATAGCAAATGCGACATTCGAACACCCGATTATATTCAGCCAAGATGGATCTATTTTTGACGGAGTACATCGTATCTGTCGTGCTCATTTAGACGGAAGAAAAACTATTTCAGCAGTAAGATTTACCCAAGATCCAGAGCCTGATTTGATTGAAAATAAATTGGATGTAAGTTACTAAAGCGGGCTGTTAAATCTGGAATGTATCGTGATCTAAATGTAGTTATTTGTAGTTTATTTAAATCTAAAGTGCTCTAATTGTTGAACAGTAGGAAGAAATTGGTCTCCCTACCATTATTAAAGCAGAGTTTTTTATGTCCAAAAAATTTACGCTCTTATTTTTAGTAAATCTTTTTTTCTTCGGTTGTATTCACAAACAATTTGCAG
>JAYVIY010000351.1:0-2916 GCA_043769795.1 Pseudobdellovibrio sp.
AAGTACATAGGAAAAAATGAGTGGCTTTAAGAAATCAGTTTTATCAAATGGAGTACGAATTGTTACTGAACAACATTCGTCTTCCAAATCGGTTTCTATAGGGGTCTGGGTTCTGACCGGAACCCGCGATGAAGACCCCACGCAAGTGGGGCTTTCACATTTTGTCGAGCATCTGGTTTTCAAAGGCACTAAAACTCGAAACGCTTATCAGATTGCAAAGTCACTTGAATCGCTTGGCGGTGATCTCAATGCCTACACTACTCGAGAATATACAAACTATCATTGTCTCGTATTAAAAGAAGACTGGAAGATAGGACTCGAAGTTTTATCTGACCTGGTTTGTAATATGAAAATTTCGAAAAAAGATTTTGAACTTGAAAAAAAAGTCATACTGCAGGAAATCGCGATGAGCGATGATACCCCTGAAGATTTGATTTACGATTATTTTTATGAAGGAATTTATAAGAATCATCCACTTTCACGGCAAATTCTGGGTCTTAGTTCAACCATCGAAAAAATGACTCAGAAAAAAGTGTTCCAGTTTTATAAACACTTCTATCAAGGGAGTAACCTGATTATAAGTGCTGCTGGTCCGGTGGATCACGATCAATTTGTTATACAATGTCAAAAGCACTTTAAATCACGCAAAAAATTTACTCCGCGAATCTCAAGGCGTGCTCCGCGCTGGAAGGTGCATCGAAAAATTTATGAACGTGATATGGAGCAAGCCCATATCCTTGTAGGCCTTCCGGCCGCAAGTTTTCATGATAAATTCAGATTTGAAGCATTTATTCTCAATGCACTTCTTGGTGGCGGTATGACTTCGAGGCTCTATCAGGCCATTCGTGAAAAACAGGGATTAGCCTATACGGTTTTTTCAATGCTCAGTACGAATGTGGATTCAGGAAATATTTCGGTGTACGCCGGAACAGATACAAAAAATGTAAAGAAAGTGTTGCAGATCATCGCGGATGAAATGCTGAAAGTTAAAAGACAGGGAATTAAAACCCCGGATATCAATTTGTTTAAGACACAGTTGCGAGGCCAGTTGTTAATGGGTTCAGACGACATTGATAACCGCATGAGTTCACTTGGGGTGAATGAAATGGTTTTTAAAAACTACCGTTCAGTTGATCACATCATTGCTGAAATGGAAAAAGTGACTGAAAAATCGATGAAAGAATATATTAAAAAGTACCTTTTGCTTGAAAAGGCCGCTGTAGTTTTGGTGGGGCCGAGTTTAAATGAAAACGCCGATTGGCTGGAAAAATTGAATTTCAGCCGATTTAAATAACAGCTGACATAGTCAAAGGATTAATCATGCAGATGAATATCAAAACATGGTCGCATTTTAAAGGTGAGTTACCGGCTTATCAATCCAGCGGTGCCAGTGGATTCGATGTCAGAGCGCAACTAGAAGGAAAAAACTTAATTTTAAAAAAAGGTGAACGAGCATTGGTTCCGACGGCCTTGTCGTTTGAAATTCCGCTTGGTTTTGAAATTCAGGCCAGACCCCGCAGTGGGTGGGCGGCGAAGCAGGGCTTAACCGTTCTGAACACTCCCGGAACTATAGATGCTGACTATCGCGGTGAAGTTAAAATTATCTTAATTAATCTCGGTCAAGAAGACGTGGTTATCAACGATCAGGATCGCTGCGCCCAGTTGGTGATTGCTCCGGTATTCCAAGCTCAGTTTCAGATCGTGAGCGAACTCACCGAGACCCATCGCGGTGAAGGTGGCTTTGGTTCCACCGGTAAAAAATAAATTTGTTAACTTATTTTATTTGTTACCCAGACAACAAATACTGAAACGAAAATAATTCCTACAATTTGATAGGCTCGCTTTCTTTCGACTTTAAAGTTATCGCAAAGTCCCACGATACTTAAGAGCGAAGCAAACGCAAAACCAATCAGCGAAATAGCCGAAAAGTATTCGGACATTATCTGAAACAAATAAAATGGAATTGACGATAGAACCACCAAAGTAAATATTTTTCTGAAACTTTCAATGCGTCTTTCAAAGAACTGAAAATAGTAATAGAGAAAAAGGCTCATCAGCAGAACTGAAACCGTCGATACTATCGGCATTAAAAAGAGCCCTGCAGCCACCCGGTACAAATTAAGCTTAAGTAGGCCGGCCAGCACTCCGGAAGCAATAGATAATACAATATGAACTACAAATAACGAACTCCAGTTCCAGTCGGGCAGCTGTGAAATTTTCTGTATGGGATGCTTAATGAATTCGATCAAAAAACGAATCAAGGCTTCAAAATCAACTTTAGAATTTTCATTCGGGCTAACGTCTCTCATAGAACTTCATTCTCTGCAAGTTCAACACAACGGTCAAGAAAACGATCGTAAAACTCTAGGGTTTTTATCGGCAGGGTCGCTTCAAAGGAGTCAACTTTTAGGCCGAGGACCGCGCAGAACAAACGATGAAGTTTATAAGAAAAAGTTTCAGTTGCTGGGTTCTCAGAGATGTTTCTCAGCGTGTCGGTCAGTGTCAGGGTAGAATCAGGGTATTGCTTAAGTAAATCCGCGAATTCTTTTGCCGTATTTTGGCTGAGTACAAAATGAAATTGTTTGCACTCTTGGCGATCCAACCACTGCCTAAAAACCTGCTTCCGCAAGGCCCTCGCTCGAAAGGGGATTATCGGATAGAGCACCACATAACCATGAGCTTTGATAAAAACTTGGAGTTCAGCTCCAAGTTTTTCATAAAAGAACAAGCTACGTATCCCGCTGACGAACACCAAGGGGTATTTGGTCATTAAGCAGTTAGGCCTAAGGACGAGGTTATCAAGATTCATAAGCTCTAGAATAGAAAATAAAACCGAAATTTGGCAAACTGTAGTTATGTTATCTCAAAGAAAATCCTGTTATTGTGCATTTTGTAAAGTTGAACGAAAAGTGTACC